>RZZS01000030.1 GCA_009929775.1 Alphaproteobacteria bacterium | reverse complement strand
CCATCGGCCAGTACGACGACAGTTTCGCGCGGGACTTCCACCACGGCCTCGTCGGGGAAGTGATGATCTTCCTCGGCCCGATGACCGCCGCCGACATGAACCGCGTCGGCGCCTATCTTGCGGCGAAGTGGGGGATGGCGTGGGGAGGTGCTTGAAAATATATGGCTATTGCTCGTTCAGTTTCTCCACCGCGCCCCTCAACCAGCAATCCGCATACCCCGAGAGCTTCCCGTAACTGTTGTCATGGTAGGAGACCTTCTTTCCGAGCAGGCAGCCCAGAATGACGGCGTGCAGGCGGTTGGTGTGGATTTCCCCGTAGCCCGAAAAGGTTCGGACGCAGCGGCGGATGACGGCCCGTTTGCGCGCTTCCCACAGATGGACCAGAGGAAGCCGCGCCGCGCGCGGCGGGCAGCGTTTGATGGCGGCGAAAATATACTTTGCCGCCAGCTTGTCGGCGGGCGGGATGAGGTCGTCCCAGTCGACGCTGCCGTCCGGGGCCTGTTGCCCGTCCGGGGCTTCGGCGTCGCGCCTCATGAAATGGAGCGTCCCGCTTCCCCCTTGCGCGGGTTTCAGGCCGCCTTCGGCCTGCCAGAGCGCGTGGGCCATGTCGGGGCTGAGCTTGCAGGGCACGGAAACCGTGCGCGTCACGAAATCGAGGGACGCCCGGTCGCGCGCGTAAAGGACGCAGTTCCCGTGCTCTTCGTAGGCGCGCAGGATAGTCTTTCCTTTCTCCTCGTCCCTGAAAAAGATCGTCTGGGGGAAAAGGACGATTTTGTTCTTCGGAAAGGCTTTCAGGATATCCTGCCGTAAGGCTTCGTGCACCGGCCAGAGCTCGTTCATATTGCCGCCACCCTGAAACAGAATGACGTCCTCGGGGCGAATGAGATGCATGTCCCGCCGGTAATCGCGAACCGAGAGACGAAGCGAGGTTTTGAGGCCGTGCGAAGCGAGGAACGTTTCCGTGCCCCAGTCGATCAACTGGTCGCCGATATTCAGGTACATCGGAACGTCGAGATGCACGATGCGTGCCCCCGCCGGGATGTCGTCGAGGAGGGCGTCGAGCCGACTTTTAAGCGATTGCATGGTCTCACGAAGCGGCACGAACGGTCTCCTCGCTTTTGTCTTTCCCGCAGCCCTTTCGGAGAGCAAGCCGGAGGCTGATGGTCACGTATTTCCTCAATCCCACGAGGTAGTATATTTTCGCTTTCTTGTGGAAAGCGTGGATCGTGGCGGAACGCTCATCCGTGCGCGCGGGCGCGGCGCGGGGCGATTCCGTCGGCTTCGGGGCGAAGATCCTTTTGATATGCGGATGATTGAAGCCGTATTTTCCGTAGAGTGCGCCCGCACCAATGGAATAATTTCTAATCAGGCGCCAAACGGATTCGGCATCTCTTCTCCCGTGATAATGTTTGACCGCCATGTCGGGAACGTATTCAAGTTTGTATCCCTTGTAGAACGCCCGGAAACCGAAATCCGTATCGTCTCCGCCGGGAATTGTGGGATTGCCGAACCTGTCATCGAAACCGCCTATATCGTTATAGATCGATTTGGGGAACGTCATGTTGCAGCCGATAATATTCCCCATGCTCGGATAGCCCCATTCCGGATGGTCTTTTTGCCATCTTCGGACGTGCGGGCATGTATGAATCGTCATCGGCCAATCTTGCGGATCTCCAAGATCCACACGCCCGAAGCGAAGAACGGGCCTTTCATCACACTCATGATATTCAAGGGCCTGCTTAATGTGGCCAACGTCCATTCGGCAATCGTCGTCGGTGTAAAGCAGCAGATCGCCCGTAGCCGTGCGCAACCCTCTATTGCGCGCGACGTTAAGACCGGGGCGCTCCTCGTAAACATGGTTTACAGGAAAGACGGCATTTCGTGCAAAACTCTTTACAACCTCCTCGGTATCGTCCGTCGAACCGTTGTTCACGACGACGATTTCCGCTTCGGACGGTTTCGCGTGACGAAGAGAGGCGTCGATGGATTCAAGGCATTCCCGGATCTTGTGGCCCCGGTTGCGGGTGCAGACGATCACGCTTGGTTTCATTTCTATGATCTCCTTTTCAATGACCTCCTATTCAATGACTTCACAACAAAAAAGAAACTGACCGGCATAAACAACAGGCTCATGAAGAGCGGGGCCAAAGCCGCGCCCCAAAGCCCGAGGGTATAGATGAAACAGATATTGGCCGCAAGGCCGATTATGATCGAGGCAAGACTCAAGCGGAACACGAGCCGGTCTTCGTGCGTGCTGTAAAAGACAAGCCGGTTTGTCTCGCTCACCACGCCGAGGACGAACACGACCAGCAAGACCCAGAGAATCGGAAACCATTCGAGCGCGAGCGGCCTGTCGAGCGCGTGTGTCACGAGGTAAAAGGCGGGGCCGGTGACCGCCGCCATCGCTATTGCAACCATGACGGCGTTCCTCATGGTCCGGAGATAGAGTGGCCGGAGTTCGGCGCCGTCCGCTTTGGCGGCGCGCACCATCTTCGGGCGGGCGACCTGCAGGACGCCCGTTTGCAGAAGATTGCTCAGCGCGCTGATGACCTGAATGAAATAGACGTACACGCCGGTCATCTCGATGCCGAGAAAGGCGGTGACGATAAAGTGGTTCGCGTAGTGCGAGGCCGAGGTGGCAAGGCCCGTCTTGTACATGGGCGCGGATTCCCGGAACTCGGTCCGCAGCCACGTGCCGAGCGGCAGCATGGACTCCGGCCTTCGCCAGGGCCAGTCTCGCGTGTGCCAGAAAAAGGCGGCGAGGGACAGGGCGCTCCCCGCGATCCAGCCGAGCAGAAGAAACTCGATGGTCCGCAGGGAGGGGTAGAAAAAGGCCAGCCCCATGAAAACGACCATCCAGAGTGCCGTGCGAACGAAGTGCAGCACGTTCGCGAGCATGGGCCGAGACAGATTGAGCAGCAGGCCGTAAAGGTCGATATTGAGATATTCGAGAAAAACGACAACGAAGACCGCGCCAACGAGAAGCCATTCCCCCGTGTACAGACCGGCGGCGACGGCTGCGAGGGACAGGACGGCGAAAAGGAGCGCTGAGTAGGCACCGTAATAATGGAGTCCGCGGACGACTTCCTCCGTTGTCTGCGAAACCGCCTTCCGCGTCAGGGTGAACATCAGCGCAAGGCCGAGGATGGAGGGCGCCATCACGCTCGCCGCCGCGATCAGCCCGTACTGACCCAGCGCCTCAAACCCAAGGAATTTCGTAATGAACAGCGTCAGCGCGAACTTGACGACGAGCGACGTGCCCCTGATCTGCATCAGGAGGAGCGACTGGAACGCCTCGTTCGCCGTCAGTCTCTGTATCCCTGCCAACAGCAATCGCCCAAGCCTTTCTCGTCGGAAAAAATGCGCCCTTGTCTTATGCGGCATGCGCGAGAAGTGCAAGGGAAATCAGGGTGGGGCAATCGCCTGAAACGTTAACGTTCCCGGCAACATGGTGTCTACGCCCCGGGCATTGGGGACACAATAACTTATTGTGTCCCCAATGCCCACGGCAGTCTTTCAGCGCGGAATGGGGACGTCAGCGCGGAATGGGGACGGAGTAAAACCCCCTCGTTTTACTCCGTCCCCGTTTGCGACAAACATTTCCCAGGCCGACAAGACACTGAAGATAAAGGAAACTTGGTGCCTTGGTGTCTTGGTGGTTTAAAATAACTGGCTCTTCGACGTTTCCAGTGGAATTGGCTCGTCTGTTGCGGCGACGAAGCCCCCGGATGAGCGGAGAAAAGAGCCGCTACACCTCTCCCCCCTTGAAAAGGGGCGAGATTGAGAGGGAGGGTAACGGCGCTTGACGGAGGTTCACCCCCACCCGGCTTCAGCTAAGGCCCTTACGGGCCAAAGCTTGCGCAACCCTCCCCCTTTTCAAGGGGGAGGGACCGACTGTCGGGCGATCGCCGCGGGGTGACTTTGACCTTGATGGACGAAGGCCGATCAGGCATAGTGGCGTCGATTTTTTCATGCATTCTTGATAACCGAACGCTTATGAAGCAGCTTACCCACCTTCAACGTCTTGAGGCCGAAAGCATCCACATCATGCGCGAGGTCGTGGCGTCGTGCAAAAATCCGGTGATGCTCTATTCCATCGGCAAGGACTCGGCGGTCATGCTTCATCTCGCCCGGAAAGCCTTTTATCCGTCGCGCCTGCCGTTCCCGCTCGCCCATGTCGATACGACCTGGAAGTTCCGCGACATGATCTCCTTCCGGGACAAAATGGCCAGGGACATGAATTTCGAGCTGATCGTCCACATCAACGAGGACGGCGTGAAGCAGGGCATCGGCCCCTTTACGCACGGCTCGGCCGTTCATACCGACGTAATGAAGACGCAGGCGTTGAAGCAGCTTCTGGACCGGCACAAATTCGACGCGGCGTTCGGGGGCGCGCGGCGGGACGAGGAAAAATCGCGCGCCAAGGAGCGGGTCTTTTCCTTCCGGAGCAAAAGCCATCGCTGGGACCCGAAGAGCCAGAGGCCCGAACTCTGGAGCCTCTATAACTGCCGGATGCAGGAAGGGGAGTCGATCCGCGTTTTCCCGCTCTCGAACTGGACCGAACTCGACGTCTGGCAATATATCTATCTCGAGAATATTCCCATCGTTCCTCTATATTTCGCCGCGGAGCGTCCGGTGGTCGACCGCGACGGCGCGCTCATCATGGTCGACGACGACCGGATGGAGCTTGCGCCGGGCGAGACGCCGCAAATGAAAAAAGTCCGGTTCCGCACGCTCGGCTGCTGGCCGCTGACCGGCGCGATCGAGAGCGAGGCAGAAACCCTTCCCGACATCATTCGCGAAATGCTGCTGGCGAAAACGTCGGAGCGGCAGGGGCGGGTGATCGACAAGGACGCGAACGCCTCGATGGAACAGAAGAAGCAGGAAGGGTATTTCTGACATGACGGAGGGGGCCGCGACGGCGAGCGAGGATATCGAGGCGTATCTGCGCGCCCATCAGCATAAATCCCTGCTGCGCTTCATTACCTGCGGTTCGGTGGACGACGGCAAGTCGACGCTGATCGGCCGGTTGCTGTACGACACGAAAATGGTGTTCGAGGACCAGCTTGCCGCGCTCGAGAGCGACTCGCGGAAAATGGGCACGCAGGGTGAAGCCATCGATTTCGCCCTTCTCGTCGACGGGCTCGCGGCGGAGCGGGAGCAGGGGATCACCATCGACGTCGCCTACCGCTATTTCGCGACCGACAATCGCAAGTACATCGTCGCCGATACGCCGGGGCACGAACAGTACACCCGCAACATGGCGACCGGCGCGTCCACAGCGGATGTCGCGATTATCCTCATCGATGCCCGCAAGGGGGTTCTGACGCAGACCCGCCGTCACTCCTTCATCGTCAGCCTGATGGGGATCCGTCATGTCGTTCTGGCCGTGAACAAGATGGACCTGACCGGCTTCGACCGCGCCGTGTTCGAGGCCATCGAGGCGGATTACCGCGCCTTCGCCGAAGCCCTCGACTTTGCGCGGATCACATGCATTCCGGTATCCGCCCTCGGCGGCGACAACGTCATGACGCGGAGCGACGCGATGCCCTGGTATGAGGGGCCCTCGCTGATGGACTATCTCGAAACCGTCGAAGTCGAGAACCGCCTGCAGGAAAAACCGTTCCGCTTTCCCGTCCAGTGGGTGAACCGCCCGAACCTCGATTTCCGCGGCTTCTCCGGCCGGATTGCGGCGGGGCGCGTCGCGCCGGGCATGGAGGTCCGGATTCTTCCCTCCGCCCGCACCTCGCGCGTGAAGGCAATCGTGACGGCGGACGGCGATTTGCCGGAAGCGGCGGCGGGTCAGTCCGTGACTCTGACGCTCGAGGACGAAGTCGATGTCAGCAGGGGGGACATGATCTGCGATGCAAGCCGCCCGGCCGAGCTGACCGACCAGTTCGAAGGCCATCTGATCTGGATGGGTGACGAGCCGATGCTGCCGGGCCGGCCGTACCTGATGAAGACCGGCGCGCTTACGCTCCCGGTGACGGTGACGCGCCTCAAGCATGCGGTCAACGTCAATACGATGGAAGAACAGGCGGCAAAAAGGCTGGAGCTCAACGAAATCGGCGTCTGCAATTTTTCGACGGAGCGTCCGTTTCCATTCGACGCCTTTCGCGATATTCAGGAAACCGGCTGCTTCGTTCTCATCGATCGTTTTTCGAACGCGACCGTCGGTGCGGGAACGATCCATTTCGCCTTGCGCCGCGCCTCGAACGTTCACTGGCAATCGCTCGATATCGACAAAAAGACGCGGGCGGAGCTGATGGGCCAGAAGCCCCGCTGCGTATGGCTGACCGGTCTGTCCGGGGCGGGCAAGTCGACGATCGCCAATCTGGTGGAAAAGAAGCTCTTCGCGCTCGGGCGCTACACCTATACGCTCGACGGCGACAACGTACGCCACGGCCTTAACCGCGATCTCGGCTTTACGGACGCGGAGCGGGTCGAGAATATCCGTCGCGTCGCGGAAGTAGCGAAGCTGATGGTGGACGCGGGGCTCATCGTTCTCGTTTCCTTTATTTCCCCCTTTGCTGCCGAGCGGCGTCTGGCGCGCGAAAAATTCGAGGACGGCGAGTTCGTCGAAGTTTTCGTCGACGCCTCGCTTGAAGCCGTCGAGCGACGCGACCCCAAAGGCCTCTACAAAAAGGCCCGTGAGGGCAAAATATCCAATTTCACCGGCATCAGCAGCCCCTATGAAGCGCCGGAGAACCCGGAGTTGACCATTCGCTCCGATTTTGAGGCGGCGGAAGAGGCGGCGGAGAAAATCGTTGATTTCCTGTTGCGATAGCCGGGCGCTCCCTTTCTGTGCGAGAAAATTGTTGAAATCATAAGGATTATGCTTGACGATATGGGGGCTTCTGGTGTTGTTGCACAGAGTCTTTTTGGGGGAAGTTCGGCGGGCATGTTTTCAATGCATAGATTAATCGGTGGGCTGGTGCTGCTCTCTCTTTCGGCGTGCGATACTCTGCCCGCATCGGGGCCGCATCAGGGGGAGATAAGCGGAGGGGCCACGGTTAAGGCTGTGTCGGACGAGCCCGTCGCGAAAAGCGCAAAGCTTCGCTACGCTCTTGTCGACGTCACAGAGCCGGTTGCGGAAGAACTGGCAAAGCGCCAACTCTTCGACGCGGAGGCGTGGTCCTGGCCGAAAGACACGGAATCGCCCTTTCTGACCGTCAGCGTCGGGGACACCGTTGCGATCACGCTCTATGAATCCCAGAGCGGCGGGCTTTTCGTTCCGTCCGAGGCGGGCGTTCGCCCCGGCAATTTCGTGAACCTGCCGCCGCAAACCATAGACAAGACCGGACAAATCAGCATTCCCTATGCCGGGCAGATCAAGGTCGTCGGCAGGACGCTGGACGACATCAGCCAGGAAATATCTGAGAGACTCGGCTATCGCGCTATCGAGCCTCAAGCTGTCGTGTCGATTACCGCGCGGCGCGGCGCGGAGGTAAGCGTCATCGGCGAGGTCGGCGACCCTACGCGTTATACCTTGAGCCTTGGCGGCGAGCGCATCCTCGATGCCATCGCGAGGGCGGGCGGCCCCCGTTTTCCCGGTCACGAGATGCTTGTTACGCTTCAGCGAGGCGGCAAGGAATGGACCGTTCCTTTCGATCTTCTCGTTACCGACCCTGAAAAAAACATCCCCCTGAAACCGGAAGACACGATTTACGCGTTCCGCGATCCGCTTTTCTATCAGGCGTTCGGGGCCTCGGGATTCCGGGGCGGGTACACGTTCCCCAAACGCACGCTTACGGTTTCGGAAGCCATCGGTCAGGCCGGAGGGCTGGATGACGGCAGGGCCGATCCGGCGGAGGTTTATCTTTTCCGCCACGAGAACCTCGACGATCTGAGCAAGGCCGGTCTGAGCTTCGATTTCGGCGAAGAAACGCCGCCGGAGGAAACCCTCCCTGTTGTGTTCAAGCTTAATTTGCGCAAGGCCGACGGGTTCTTTCTCGCGCAGAAATTTCACGTGCGGGACGAGGACATCATCTATATCGGGAACGCGGAATCGGTTGAATTCACCAAGTTCCTCGGCGTAACCGGTCTGACCTCGGCCACGAAGATCACCACGCAAAACGCGATCCAGCAGTAAAGGCCGTTTTCGCCTTTTCCTTCCGGTTGCGGCAGGCCCTGCCGCGACCGGAATCACGGAAATCCGGAAAATCGTTGGCAAGTATGGAAAACATGCGAATCGCCCTTGCGAAATTCGTCGTGCGAACCAATATGAAGGCTGTTTTCGGCGGGATCGTCCAGCGTGTATTGCTTCCAGGCGGGACGGAGGGACGCGACCGGACGAAAATGTGATGAAAAACGTTTACAAAAAAGGATTTAGCCATGGGTAACACAGTTATTGTTTCTTTTGACAACGCGGGGACAAGCGCCCACTACTGCGTCAATAACTCGGCGCTCGCCGGGGAAATGGGCGTTCTTAACGTTCTCGGCGGCGCGGCCGTCTCGAAAAATGTATCCGGAGGTGCCGTCGACCCGTCCACCTTCGTCGATGCAACCGAATACACCCAACCGGG
Source organism: Alphaproteobacteria bacterium (assembly GCA_009929775.1). Classification (GTDB taxonomy): domain Bacteria; phylum Pseudomonadota; class Alphaproteobacteria; order Micavibrionales; family Micavibrionaceae; genus RZZS01. Next base: position 22,760 of record RZZS01000030.1, on the reverse strand, counting down.
GGGCGGGACCGTGGCCGGGGAATACGCGACGGGCTCTTCCTCCACGCTGGATGAGGCTTACCGGTTCGTGGCGGAAGGCTGGAATCGCGTCAAGAACATCGCCGTAACCGCCGAGGGCGACGATTCGATCCTCTTTATCGCTGATAATTTCGTCCACGCCGATCTCGATTTTTCCGGCATCAACAACGAGGTGGTCCTTAAAATCCTTGACGGAAAGCGCGGGAACTATTTGACCGGGGACGGCGACGACACCGTCGAAATCACAACGGCGACGAACAATAGCGGCTGGTCGAACCTGCATAACGTCCATACCGGCGATGGCGACGACATTGTCATCATCAAGGCGGGCGACTCGTCTCTCATCGGCTCGACTATCGTCAACTATACAGATGGCCGGTTTACGACCGTTGATGCCGATCTGGGGAACGGAAACGACGTTTACCAGTCGGGCGCAGCCGTCAAAACCATGGACCATGTTCATGGCGGAGCCGGCAACGACGTGATCATTACCGGGGGCGGTGACGATATCCTTTATGGCGGCACCGACCATGGTGTCGTCGTCCAGCTCGACGACGCGCTTTACGAGCTTCTCGCGCAGGGCGACAAGCTTTATGGCGGCGAGGGCGACGATACGTTCGTCTATCAGGGAGCGGATGATTTCGCGATTCTCGGCGACGGTTTCGACCATATCGTCGACTTTGAGGACGGCGACATGCTGGAGCTTCTCCTTCAGCCCGGGGATAATGTCGAAACGGAACTCTGCACGGTCCAGACGAGCGGTGGCAACCTGACCGGAACGATGGTTTCGATCAACGACGTTCCGTCCGTCTTCCTTCAGGACTACACGAACCAAAGCGAGATTTTCGTCTAGATTATTTTCGCGGCCTGGAATGTCCGCCCCCTCCGGGGGCGGGCGTCAGGCGACAGCCCGGCGGGCAAGCGGCAGGGCGGCGGGTTCGCTGCAGGCGCGCAGAACGTCAAGGATCTGTTCGTGCAAGGCCGGGTCGCCGCAGGCCACGACCTTGTCCTTGCTCTCAAGGTTCGGCGGACCGCCGCGCCAGTCGGAAATAACGCCGCCCGCGCCCTCGACGATCGGCACGACCGGCAACGTATCGAACGGCCCGAAATGTTTTTCAAGCACAAGGTCAAGCCAGCCGCTCGCCAATTGCCCGAACCCGTATCCGTGTCCGCCCCAGGCAATATATTGCGTGGCGCTGTGAATGGCGGGCAGGGTTTCATAGTTTGAGAAGTTGCGGGGACTGGTGATGCCGGTGCGCGCGTGTCGCAGCTCCGGGCATTTGCGGGTGTGACAGGGTTTGCCGTTGAACGTCGTCGGACGCCCCTTGACGCCGACCCAGCGTTCTTTAAGAACCGGCTGGTCCATAATGCTCATGACGGGGTAGCCCTCATGGCACAGGGCAATCAGTGTGACGAAAGTCGGGCGACCGCTGGCGAACTGCTTGGTGCCGTCGACCGGGTCGAACACCCAGGTGTAGCCGGAGCGCGTCGCCCGGTTTCCGAACTCCTCGCCGCACACGCCGTCTTCCGGGCGGTGCTCCATGACGATCTGGCGCAGCCGGGTCTCTACGGCGCGGTCGGTGACGGTGACAGGCGATTCGTCGCTTTTGACGTCAACCTCGAATGGCTCGCGAAAATGCTGGAGGATGATGGAACCGGCTTCGTCAGCCATGGCGTGGGCCAGTTTGATAAAGTCGTCCATGGGCCGCTTTCCCCTCCCGAAAGAACGTTACTCTTTGAATTTGGTATATGAGGCCACACTAAAACATAAAACGGCGCGAAAGGGAAGGGAAATCATTTTACAGAATGTCGACTCTTTCCTTTAACAGCGAAACCGTTTTCCGTTCCGGACGAGCATCTTTCCGCTTGTCCAGTCATCAGGTTCGGTATCGTTCCTGTAGCGAAGATCGAAGCGGACGGGAGGGCTGCCGGGAAGGAGGCTGACCCGGACGCTTCGGAAATACTGTCCGACGCCTTCGTACTCCATGCCGACGGGCGCAGGAAAGAGGCGCCGCAATTCGTCGCGGCTGAGGGTTGTTGAAACATCGATTTGCAAAAACGTAAAGACCGGCCTGCACGCGGTCAGGACAATTTCAAACTTGGGCTGCCGTGGGAACGAAAAATCTTCGTACCGGTCGCTCAGGATTTCGTCGCACGTTGCCGGAACGACAAACAACCACTCTTCGTCCATGGCATCAAGGAAACAGGCCGAGCTTTGTGAAACCGCATTCAGGAATTCCTGGTTCTGCTCTCTCACAGAGTCGTACGTGACGATGCCGGTATGGTCGAGACCGGATATGTGGGGCTGGATCAAGGGAAGGAAATGATCGAGCGGGACGGCAGGGATGTCCGGGCTTTCCTCCGCGGGCAGATGCATGGAATGCCGCGCTTCTCCGTGAGAATTTTTAACGCGGGCTGTTATTTCCAGACCGGAGTCGTTCGGTTGAAAGCGCGTCACGGGGAGCAGGCCGGGGTGATTCTGTTCGCAGGCTCCGGTCAGATGGCCCAGAAGCTGGAAAAACTCCCGGGGCGCCGGCAGGGAAACCGTAATTTCACTTATAATCATGAGGTAATGCTCCAGAGCGATCCGGGGCGGCCGGTTTCCCTTCACGAAAACATAAGTCGGCTCGGAAAGGAAGGGGTGATACAGGACAGTCGCCTGAAAAAATCAGGCCGTGTCTTTGGTTTATCAAGGCATTGTTATTAAACAATTGTCATTCCGAACGCAAAGCGGAGGGATCTGAACGAGTGGCAAATGGGTCGGAGTCCTCGCATGCGCTCGGACTAACAAATCTTTTGAAATCGGCGACATAAGAATGAATGAACATCTGGCCATGCACGTTCGAGCAATGGCCGTGAGGGGTGATATTTTACGGAAGCATAGACTTGCTTCACCCAACCCTCTCCCCACGGGGGAGAAGATTTTCGACTCATCGCGATTGCCGCGGCGCATGTTTACACCCCGTTGCCAAAGGCCGCAAATCGTTTATAAAGTGAGTTTCCCAAAGAGAAAAGCCGAGCACAGAGATGAAAACCGTCAGCGACATCCGCAATGAATTCCTGTCCTATTTTGCGTCCAAAGGCCACGAGGTCGTCAAATCCTCGCCGCTGGTGCCGCAGAACGACCCGACTCTGATGTTCGCCAATGCCGGGATGAACCAGTTCAAGAACATTTTTACCGGCGCGGAAACAAGGCCTTACAAACGCGCAACGACGGCCCAGAAATGTGTGCGCGCGGGCGGCAAGCACAACGACCTTGAGAATGTCGGCTATACCGCGCGCCACCATACGTTCTTCGAGATGATGGGGAATTTCTCTTTCGGGGATTATTTCAAGGAAGAGGCGATTTCTTACGCGTGGGAGCTTGTTTCAAAAAATTTCGGCCTGCCCAGGGACAAACTGCTCGTCACCGTCTATCACGAGGACGAGGAAGCCGCCGGGCTGTGGAAGAAAATCGCGGGCTTTGCGGACGAGAAAATCATCCGCATTCCCACATACGACAATTTCTGGATGATGGGCGACACGGGGCCGTGCGGTCCGTGCACCGAAATTTTCATCGATCAGGGCGAGAGCCTTGCGGGCGGGCCTCCCGGCTCTCCGGACGAGGACGGCGACCGTTTCCTCGAGTTCTGGAACCTCGTTTTCATGCAGTTCGAGCAGGAGCCGGACGGGCAGGGCGATTATATCCGCAAGCCCCTGCCAAAGCCCTCCATCGACACCGGCATGGGCCTTGAGCGCACGGCGGCGATTATGCAAGGCAAGTTTACGAACTACGACGTCGATCTGCTGCGCGCGATCATCGAGCACAGCGCGGACCTCACCGGCGTTTCGCCGGACGGGGATCAGGCGCCCTCGCACCGGGTCATCGCCGACCATTTGCGCGCCGCCACGTTTCTGATGGCCGATGGCGTGATGCCCTCGAACGAGGGGCGGGGCTACGTGCTGCGGCGGATCATGCGGCGCGGCATGCGCCACGCGCACCTGCTCGGCGCGCAAGAGCCGCTGATGTACCGGCTCGTCCCGACGCTCACCGGCATGATGGGCGAGGCCTATCCCGAGATCGTCCGCGCGCAGGCGCTCGTGACCGAAACGCTGAACGTCGAGGAAACCCGCTTCAAGCGCACGCTCGACCGCGGTCTGAAAATGCTCGACGAGGAGGCCGGAAAAGTCTCCGGCGGCAAGCTGGCGGGGGACGTGGCTTTCAAACTCTATGATACCTATGGATTCCCGGTCGATTTAACCGCCGACGCCCTGAAAGCCAAAGGCCTTGCCGTGGACATGAAAGGCTTCGAAGCCTGCATGGACAAGCAGCGCGCCGACGCCCGCAAAAGCTGGTCCGGCTCGGGCGACGCCGCGCTCGACAAGCTCTGGTTTGAAATTCTCGACGAAGTCGGGCCGACGGATTTTCTCGGCTATGAGACCGAACACGCGGAAGGGATCGTGCGCGCCATCCTGGTCTGTCATTCCGAGCGAAGCGAGGAGTCTTTGCCCGAATCCAAAGGAGAAAGATCCTTCGCTGGCGCTCAGGATGACAAGAAAATTTATCGCAGGTCGAACCAGATTTCCAAAGGCGAGGAAGGATACGTCATCCTCAACCAGACACCCTTCTACGCCGAATCCGGCGGACAGATCGGGGATACGGGCGCGATGAAGACGGCGGGCGGAGCTGTGCTGACAGTCCTCGACACGCATAAACAGGTCGGCAAGCTCTGGGCGCATCGCTGCCGGATCGAACAGGGCAGCCTGAAGACCGGCGAGACGGCGGAACTGGAAATCAATTCCGAGCGCCGCGCCGCGATCCGCGCGAACCACTCGGCCACGCACCTTTTGCACGCCGCATTGCACCGCATCGTCGGCGAACACGTCACGCAAAAAGGCTCGCTGGTCGCACCGGACCGGCTGCGGTTCGACGTGGCGCTCAATCAGGCGCTCACAGGTGAACAAATCAAAGCCATCGAGGAGATGGTCAACGCCGAAATCTGGGCCAACACCGAAGTGTGCACCCGCCTGATGGGGATCGAGGAAGCCATGCAGTGCGGCGCAATGGCTCTGTTTGGCGAGAAATACGACGAGGAAGTGCGAGTCCTGACGATGGGCCGGGACGATCCGGCACGCGGGCGCCCCTATTCCGTCGAGCTTTGCGGCGGCACCCATGTGCGCCGAACCGGCGATATCGGCCTGTTCAAACTCACGAGCGACTCGGCCCTCTCGGCCGGGGTGCGCCGGATCGAGGGCGTCACGCGAAGCGGCGCGCTCGCGCTTCTGAACGACGAGGACATGCTGTTGCACACACTCGCCCGGAGCCTCAATGTCGCGATCGGCGAAATTCCCGACCGCGTCAAAACCCTCGCCGAAGAAAAGCGCAAGCTTGAGAAACAGGTCGCCGATTTGCGCCGCCAGCTTGCCACCGGCGGGGGCGGGGCGTCCTCCGGACCCGAAATCAAGGACATCGGCGGCGTGAAATTTACCGGGAAAGTCCTGGACGGTTTTCCGCCCAAAGACCTCAAACCCATGGCCGACGACCTCAAGAAGAAACTCGGCTCCGGCGTCATCGCGCTCGTCGCCGTCAACGAAGGCAAAGCCTCCATCGTCGTCGGCGTCACCGACGACCTGACCGGCAAGGTCAGCGCCGTTGATCTCGTCAAAATTGGCGCGGAAGCTTTGGGGGGCTCGGGTGGCGGCGGTCGCCCTGACATGGCTCAGGCTGGTGGCCCGAACGCCGATGCGGCAAACGATGCCGTTGCGGCGATTGAAGGGGCGCTGGCAGGGTAACCCTCAAACCGTCATCCCCGCGAAGGCGGAGATTCGGCGAGGTCGGGTTCATGGTCAACACGAGCGAAGTGCGGGAAAAGGAGCCTGCCGATGAAAATTCTCCATGAAGGCACATGGGCGCGGTTCGTTGACGACAATGGCTGGGAGTATGTCGAGCGGCATACATCGAGCGGCATTGTCGTGATTGTTCCCGTGACGGCGGACGGAGAAATCGTTCTGGTGGAACAGTATCGCAGGGCTGTGAAAAGCCGGGTGCTCGAGCTTCCCGCCGGGCTGGTCGGCGATGTCGACGCCGGGGAGAGTTTCGAGGCAGCCGCCGCGCGCGAACTGGTCGAGGAAACCGGCTACGAGGCCGAACTGCGCTTTCTCCTGCGCGGCCCCCTCTCGCCCGGAATTACCAGCGAGGTCGGGCATTTCTTCCTCGCCCCGAACGCCCGGAAAATCGGGACGGGAGGTGGCGACGAAACGGAAGACATCACCGTCCATGTCGTTCCGCTCGGTCAGACCGAAGAATGGCTGAAAAGCCAGATCGCGGCGGGAAAATACATCGAGCCTAAAGTCTATGCGGGGCTTTACTGGGCGCGACTGCGAGATTCCTGAAGCGGGGATTTCGTCAATTCCCCGGTTCCCGTGCCCCGGGTGCTGGAAGTTGGAGTTGTCGGGACGCGGACATGGAAACGCCGCGCTCACGGAAATGGTAAGCGACTCTCGTTTGCTCGTGCACTGTCGCCGCGACAAGATCAGGCCGCTCACGCCCCGCGAACATCATGATTGCCGCCGCGTAGTGTTGCACCGCATCTCCAAGCGCCACCCCTGCGGTTGATGGTGTTTTCGTGGCCGTCATCCACGCTTCCGCCAGGATGACGCCGGATTGGACAAGCTGTCTGGTCGATTGACCGGGCATAGACTGTCTCGCTATATGCCGTGTTCGCGCGCAACGGGATATGTGCCTGCCGTCCGCCTGCCGACATCCACCTTCACCGGTCTGTCGACATACAGGGTCTCCGGCCGGAAGTCCGGGGACTTGTATCCAAGCCACCTTTCCAGGCCTGCTTCCGCCCTCAGTTCGTCGTGCAGCTTGAGCCGGCCGATCAAAGCTTTGTTCATCGCTCTCATCGCAATTTCAAAACCGCTTTGGTTGTTGTCGGCCGCGAACTCAAAGGCGCGATGTTTGGCTACCCGGTATCTTCTATAAAGGCAATGACTTTCTTCGATCCAGTCAAGGAATCCGTCCGGGTATATCTGGATTTCGGTGATAATGCCGCTTGGCAGTTTCACCTTGGACGCAATGACGGGCAAGTGCGCTTTTTCGTCGTCGAGAGTGCTTAGCCCATCATAGACGTCGGTTATTACCACTTGCGTTCCATCAGAAAACCGGACTTCGCCAGGCCGTCCCAGCAAGTCAATTGCGGTTCCCACGTCCGCCGTTGCAACCGGAATTCGCCCTCTGATCGCGTCCTGTATGACATTTCGGACATCCAGGTCGCTTTCACCAGCGACCTCTTGTTCGAGGACTCTGCAACAGAACTTGCGCGCGAGTGAATCCGTTTTCTTGGCGCTTGCCTCGCATCTTTCTTTGGGCGCATGAAGTTCACGAGCAAACGCCAGGAGGATACCTTCAAAAAGTGGACGGTCGTAGTGAAGCGCAGTCAAAAGACGGTCCAGCGACCGCTGTACTACCCCGAGCTCCGTCTCGGCAACGTCAATGGGCAGTCTGGCCCGTAGTTCCATAGCCTCCATCGAGTGGTCCTCCATCTCTCCCTGATGTCCCTTTCGTCAACGCCCCCATTGAGTGAGGCCGGATTTCCGGGACAGAAAACCTGAATTTATATTTATAATATTATGAAAACATAAATTAGACTTGTTTCGGGGGGTGCAGTCAACAGAAAAATCAGCTTTCGTGACTTTTTCCTCTGGAGAACCGTTTGTGGAAACCTGATTATTTGGTTTGATTCCCGGGATGAAATTCCCTATAACGACGCTGATCTAAAACGACAAATGGAAAGCCCGAGCATGCCTACTGAACGCACCCTTTCAATCATCAAACCCGATGCGACGGCCCGCAATCTTACCGGCGCGATCAACCAGCGCTTCGAAGAGGCCGGATTGCGCATCGTTGCCCAGAAGCGCGTCCGTCTGACCCGTGAAATGGCGGAAGGCTTTTATGCTGTCCACAAGGAGCGTCCTTTTTTCAAGAGCCTCGTTGAATTCATGGTTTCGGGTCCGGTCGTTGTGCAGGTGCTCGAAGGCGAGAGAGCGGTTGCGCGCAACCGGGAAATTATGGGAGCGACCAATCCGGCGAATGCCGACCCGGGCACGATCCGGGCGGATTTCGCCGAGAGCATTGAGGCGAACTCGGTGCACGGATCCGATTCGGTCGAGAACGCGGCAAAGGAAGTTTGCTTCTTCTTCAGCGAAATCGAGATTGTCGGCTAGCCGTTTGATCCGTTTTTCACCCAGGCGTTCAGTGCGCGTTTCGCAGCGGCGTTTGCTTCGGGGAGTCTTGAAACAAGTTTCGGAACATCGGCGGCACGCGCCTCGCGTGCCGCTATTTCTGTGTCTCCGGCAAGCTTGCTGAGCTGCGTGAGGCCGAAATTGCCCGCCATCCCCTTGAGTTCGTGTGCGCGGGCGCGGATGTGTTGAAGGTCCATATCCTGTCTTGACTGAACGAGATCTTCGACGATTTCGTCGGCTTTCTCTATCAGGCTCTCAAGCAACTCGAAAAGCTGGCTTTCGCCAAGACTGCTCTTGAGCGTTCCGAGCATATGTTCGTCGAAGACCGGAATGGCGGGCTGTGGTGCTTTGCTCTCCTCCGCGGCTCTGGCGGCAAGGACTGCGGCGGGGATTTCGGGGTCTGCCACCCGGTAATCGTCTTCTTCAGCCGCGCCGACTTCTGCGGTCTCGTCTCGCTCCTCCAGTTCGGTTTCGCCGGATTCTGCTGCGGAGAGGGCGATGGCGAAGCTATCTTCGTCTGCGAGATCGTCGATCCATTCAGAACCGGGATTTATGGTGGCGACCTTCTCTGCGGCGGCTGGAGGCCGTGAAGCCTCGTCGTCTATTTCGTAATCGGGAACGGCTGTTTCGATCTCGAGTCCGTCCTTCGGGTCGTATTTCCCGGAAGCTTCTCCGGGATCGCCACCTAATTCTGCCGTTACGGGTAAGTCGCCAGTATTTTTTCCTTCCAGGAGAGCGGGTGGCTCGTGCCCTGTTGCATCGGGCTTCACAGCGTCGCCAGTCCTTTCCGGCGTGCCGCCTTGCCGCACGACCGGGTTATCAAGGACCCCGTTGATAGTATCATCGATAACCTTTTTAAGGCTTTCCGGATCGACCGGCTTAGGCACAAAGCCGTTCATGTTGGCCCGGTAGTAGCGCCGGATATCTTCGTCCTGCGTGTTTCCCGTGAGGGCGATCACCGGAACAGATGCAACCCGCGGGTTGTCCAGAGCCCGAATGGCGCGCGTCGCCTCGTCGCCGTTCATTCCCGGCAACTGGATGTCCATGAACACCATGTCATATTGTGCCTTTGAAAGACACTCAATGGCCTCTTCCGCGCTTTCGGCTGTGTCCGCGCTATGGCCTTCGCGCTCGAGAAGTCCGAGAATGACTTTGCGATTGATTTCGTTGTCGTCGACCACGAGCGCGTGGATTTTGCGGACGGGTGCCGGGGTTTTTGGTTTGCTGGCATGAGGATCCTGACTGGCAGCTCTTTCGTTGCCCGGCTCCATTAGAAGATTGAAATAAAATGTGCTGCCCTTGTCCTCGACGCTGTTGATTTTGATCTCTCCTCCCATTTTTTCGATCAGTCGCTTGCAGATGGCAAGGCCAAGACCGGTCCCGCCGAACTTTCGGGATATGCTCGAGTCCGCTTGCGCAAAGGGACTGAAGAGGTTTTTCTGAGCCTCTTTTGATATGCCGATCCCGGTATCCCGTACGGCGAAATAGAGCGGGAAAGAGGTTCCGTGGTCAGGGGGGGCGATTTCGTCAGTATTCTGTGGGTCCTGCGGTCGGAGGTAGAGGGTCACGCCTCCCTGCTTTGTGAATTTGAGCGCATTGCCGGTGAGGTTCAAAAGAACCTGCCGCAGGCGGGTGGGGTCGCCCTTGACGTATTGCGGAACGTCGCCCGCCATTTCAAGCCTGAGAAAAATGCCGCGTTCCGCGGCATGGCCGGACATGAGGGTGACAACGCCGTTCAGCAGTCGGTGCAGGTCGAAATCGACATGTTCGAGTTCCATCTTGCCGCTTTCGATCTTCTCGAAATCGAGAATGTCGTTCAGCAGGGACAGCATGGCATCGCCCGAGTCCTGGATCGTCCGGGTGTATTCATGCTGGATATTCGACAGGCTGGTGTCCATCAGCAGACGCACCATGCCCATAATGCCGGTCATGGGCGTCCGAATTTCATGGCTGACGATGGCAAGAAACGCGGATTTTGCCCGGTTCGCCTCGTCGGCGGCTTCCTTCGCGAGGCGCATTTCTTCCGTCCGGCGCGCCTCCCTTTCCCTGAGTTCGGCCATAATCTCCCGCTCGCGCTCGATAACGCGCAGCAGACGTTGCTGGTCGGCAGTCTCTTTCGTTTGCTTAAGTTGGGCAATCGACGTTTGTTCTCTATACTCGCGCGCGTACGCTTCCCGCGCTTCCTCTTCCGCGTGCCGGACCTGGCGTGTGGCGGCGATGCCGAACAGGATGATCTGGGGCAGCAGACTGTACCAGTAGGCGTTCACGAATAACGGAAAAGCGGGCAGAGCCCCGAGAACCGTCATGCCGGAAATGGAAAGTCCGGCAAGCACGACGATCCATCCGGTCATGTACGGATACCCGCCTTGCTTGCCGTTCCGTGCTTCAAGGAAGGACATAAGAATGACCATCGCGATGACGAGCATCGGCAATCCCATCATCAATACGCTGTAAACCACCATCGCTTCGGGCAGCACGGTAATGACAAGAGCGTCCTTGAAAAGAAGGAGCCCGATAAGAGAAAGAAAGAGGTAATTGATGGCAATGTCGTCTTCCTTGATCCGCAGGAAATAGCGGCTTGTGACAAGGCCGGCGATGGCGGCAAGCGAAAGCAGGAACCCCGCCAGTTCGTCGGCGAGTTGGGACTCCGTGAAAACCGTTTCGTTGAGGTACAGGAACTGGCCAAGCTGGATTGCGAGGAGAACGCAGAACAGCCCGAAGACCCAGTCCCGCCGCATCCAGGCAAGCGCTGCGAAGAAACCGATCGCGCCAAGGAACGTAAATCCGAACAGGCCTTTGCCGGAAACCACCGTCCATTCCGGCGAAAATTCCGATGCCTTCACCAGCTTGAGAGGCAGCATCATCGGCAGCCCGGCATGCGGGACAACGTAAAGCATGAGCAGCGCCTGCTCGCCGGGCTTGAGAACGAATTTCACGCCGGGACCAGTAAGGTCGCGACCGGGTGACCGGGCAGCGTCCGTGCGGGGAATCGCATCCAGAATTTCACGCTGATTTGCATAATCGTAAGCATAAATTTCTCTGGCGATTCCTGTTCGTCCATCAAGGTGATGGCCGAAATCGAGCACCCACTCATCGGTCGTCGAATCATTCCGGGCGGAAAATACAAGCCAGTGCGGCGTTCCTTCCCATCCGAGAGAAATGAGATTTCCGGCGTTGGGATTGCCTCGCCGCTCGCTCTGATAGCGGGCGATGACGTCCTTGTAGCTGAGGCGTCGGTCAGGATCGGGCGTCAGGAAGACAAATCGTCCGACCGGATACGCAGCCTGCTTTTCGTTCAGCGTAAGGACAGGGACCTCGGCCAGGCCGTGTCCCGGAAAAACGCCCAGCGAAAACGCCAGCGCCATCATCCCCGCAAGGGCGAAGAGAACAAGTCGTCGGCTTCGTGATTCCGGAAAAGTCATGACCAGAGAAAAAGGCTGTTGCAACACATATGCTAGCATGCCCTCAAAAAGTTACCGAATACTAAAGGAAAAGCGTCATTTTTCAGGCTCTGAAACGCCTTTCGGCGATCTGGCGAACCGCTTCCACATAGGCGATGTGCTCCTGTTCGAGCACGCGCGCGGCCAAAGTCTCAGCCGTGTCGTCCTCAAGGACGGGGACCTTGCGCTGCAGGATGACGGGGCCCTGGTCGCATTCTTCTGTAACCTCGTGGATAGAGACGCCGCTTTCGTTGTCGCCGCAGGCAAGCACTGCGCGGTGGACGTGCTCGCCAAACATGCCGGGACCGCCGTGTTTGGGAAGCAGCGCCGGATGGGTGTTGATAATCCGTCCATGCCACGGCCTCACGAAATGGCCGGTCAGAATGCGCATGAATCCGGCAAGGCAGATCAGATCGACGGAGTACTGCCCGAGAATCTTTATGAGGGCATCCTCGAATTCTTCCCGTGTTTTGAAATTCTTGTGGTCGACGACGTGGGCGGGAATATTCTTCCTGCGGGCGCGTTCCAGCCCGAAGGCGTCCGGGCGGTTCGAAACGACGCATTGAATGCGCGCGGGATAGTCGGGGTTTGCGCAGGCATCGATCAGCGCCTGCAGATTAGTGCCGCCGCCGGAAATCAGGACGCCCAGATTCAGCGTGTCGTCGTTGCCCATGCGCTTTCCATGTTGTCGATCCGCAGTTCCGGATTGTTTCCGCGCGGCTCGATCCGACCGATTTCGAAAACCGTTTCGCCGCCGGCTTCCAGCTCCGCCCGGCAAGCCGCCATTTCATCCGCGGCGCAGATCAGAACCATGCCGATCCCGCAGTTGAGGGTGCGGGCCATGTCCCCGAACTCAAGGTTGCCTGCTGCTGCCAGCCAGCGGAAGAGCGGGGGCAGTTCCCAGTTTTTGGCGTCGAGTTGTACGCACAAAGATTCTGGTACGACCCGCGGGATGTTCTCAATCAGCCCGCCGCCCGTGATGTTGGCAAGAGCATGGACGTCCGCTTTTTTCAGCAGCGGAAGGATGGACCGGACATATATCCGGGTCGGGACCAGAAACGCCTCGCCGAGCGTCTTTCGCGTGTCGAAAGGCGCAGGACTGGCATATTCGCAGCCTTGCGTGTTCGCGGCAATCTTGCGCACGAGGGAATAGCCGTTCGAGTGCAGGCCGCTTGACGCAATGCCGAGCACGATGTCGCCCTCGCGGACCTTGTCGCCGGTCAGCATCCGGTCGCGGTCGACCGCACCGACCGTGAAGCCGGCAAGATCGTAATCGCCTGGCGCGTACATGCCGGGCATTTCCGCCGTCTCGCCGCCAATCAGCGCGCAGCCCGCCTGACGGCAGCCTTCCGCGATCCCCGCGATGACCGTTTCCGCGGTGCCTGGGTCGAGCTTTCCGGTTGCAAAATAATCAAGGAAAAACAGAGGCTCGGCGCCTTGAACGATCAGGTCGTTCACGCACATGGCCACGAGGTCGATGCCGATGGTGTCGTGCCTGTTCGTATCGATGGCGATTTTGATCTTGGTGCCTACACCGTCGGTCGAGGACACGAGCACGGGGTCGGAATATCCGGCGGCTTTCGGGTCGAAGAACGCGCCGAACCCCCCAAGGCCGCCCATGACGCCATCGCGGAACGTGGATTTTACATGCGGCTTGATACGCTCGACAACTTCTTCGCCAGCGTCTATATCAACTCCGGCACTCTTATAAGCACTTTCCTTCATTGGCCATCACGTTTATAAAGGGCTAGATCATGGCTGCATCTTATAAACGATTTTTTCCGATACTTACAGTGCTACTGCTTGCCTTTTTTGTTGGCGGTGCGCTTGCTTCGACGGATTCCGCCTATGTGGTCGATCGCGTGCAGGTCGATGTAACGGCGGAGGACGCCGCCATGGCCCGCGAGCAGGCCTTTAACGAGGCTCAGGTTAAAGCGTTCCGGGCCCTTGCCGAGCGGTTGATGTCGGATGAGGACGTTGCGACGTTTCAGCCGCCGGACGTCGATACCATTTCCTCTCTCGTTCAGGATTTCGAGATAGTCAGCGAACAGCTGTCGCATGTGCGCTATGTCGGCGTATATCGGTTCCGGTTCAAGGAAAGAGCCGTTCGGGACTTTTTCTCGCGGGCGGGGGTCGCGCACACGGACGTTGCCAGCAAGCCGGTCCTGATCGTGCCGTTTTACCAGTGGGGTTCCCGTTCATTGCTCTGGTCCGATAGCAACCCGTGGCTTGCTGCATGGAAGCAGGTTGGCGGTCGCCGAGGGCTTGTTCCGGTCGTCGTCCCGATCGGAGACCTTCAGGATATGTCGGACATCAGCGAAGAGAGCGCGCTGGCTCAGGACTGGAGCCAACTCGAAAGCATGCGCCAGCGTTACGGGGCGGGGGAATCGCTCGTCCTTCTGGCCACACCGGTCTGGGAAGGGCAGGGGATCGTGGCGCTTCAGGTGAATGTTTACACCGCCGTCGTGGGGCAACTGGAATACGCGACCAGCATCGAGGTCCGGAAGACAGGCGGCGAGACCGATGAGGCGCTGTTCGCACGCGCGGTCCAGACCATTCAGGGCAAGCTTCAGCAACTTTGGAAGAATATGACGGTCGTCGATCCGGGACAGGCCAACGAACTCGCCGTTCGGGTCAGGTTCGCGGGCATGCCGGAATGGGTGGCTACGAAAGCCGCGCTCGACAGTATTCGCATGCTGGACGAGGTGAAAATAGAATCTCTGAACCCGCGCGAAGCGCGCCTGCGGCTTCGGTTCAAAGGGGATGAAAACCGGCTCCGTCTCGCATTGTCCCAGAACGATCTCACGCTGAGCCATCCACAGATCGGTGGTACCGGGGCGCAAGGGTATTATGGCGGTTACCGGTCAGGTCCGCTCGTGTACGATCTGTCACTCGAAAATGTCGGCGATTACGGCGGGGGGCCGGGCTACCGATGAGCGAGACTTTCCAGTCGGCTCGTCAGCAGGGGATATTCTGGCTGGCCGCCTTTGTCGTTTTTTGCGTCGTTTTGTGGCTCCTCGAAGGAATGCTGCTGCCCTTTGTTCTCGGCCTCGGGATTGCCTATTTGCTGAATCCTCTTGTCGACTGGTTCGGCAGGAAGGGCTATCCGCGGGGCGTCGTGGCGCTTGGCCTGCTGGTCTTCTTTTTCGGATTCGTCGCGGCGCTGATAGTGGTGGTCGGGCCGATCGTTTATCACCAGACGCTCCAGCTCGCGCGCGACATTCCGGATCTCGTCCAGACGCTCTGGGCCTCGCTGCGCCCTTATACCGACTGGATCGCCCAAGAACTGGATACGGCTGAAGCGCAGGACATACCTGCGTTGGTGCAGGAGAATTTTGGTTCGGCCGTGAACGTCGCCCGCAATGTGCTGGGCGGCGTGGCGGCAGGCGGGCAGGCCCTTCTCGGCGCTCTGACCCGGCTTTTCCTGATGCCGATCGTGGCCTATTTCATGCTCAAGGAGTGGCCGGTCATACAGAACTGGGTTGTCGATATCATGCCGCGTCATCACAAGGAAACCATTGTGGACCTTCTGGGCCAGATCAACGGGAAAATCGCCGGGTTTATCCGGGGGCAGCTCGCCGTGATGGCGGCGGTCGGTCTGATGTATGCGGTTGCCCTTTCGATTGCCGGACTTAATTACGGGATACTGATCGGGTTGCTTGCCGGGGCGCTGACGATTATCCCGTTGCTCGGTTCTTTCACGGGGCTCCTCACAAGCGTCGCCGTCGCGTGGTTCCAGAGCGGCGAGGTCGGATACGTTTTGATTATCGCCTCTATCTTCCTGATTGGCCAGTTGGTCGAAGGCAATCTCATCACGCCGCGCCTCGTCGGCAAATATGTGGGGCTGCATCCGCTCTGGGTGCTGTTCGTGCTTCTGGCGGGCGCGTCGCTATTCGGTTTCGTCGGCATGCTGCTGGCGGTACCCGTGGCCGCTTCGGCGGGTGTCGTCATTCACTTTCTGATCCGCCGCTATAAAGACAGCCCGCTCTATACCGGCACGTCCGCTCCCCGCGAAAAGTCCGGGAGCGGGAAGGGCCGCGGCGATGCCAAGCGCTGAACAGCTTCTTCTCGATCTTGGTCATCGCACCGCGCTCGGCCGGGATGATTTCTTGATCGCACCGGGGAACGAGGACGCCGTCGCCTGGGTGGATCTGTGGCCCGAATGGCCCGCCCCCGCGCTCGTTTTGCACGGTCCGGCCGCGAGCGGGAAGTCCCATCTGGCTGCTGTATGGAAAGACGCGGCGGCCGCGAGGTGGTTGAAGGCTTGCGAGTTGTCCGGCATGAATGCCGACGAAATTTCCTCACGCGACGACGGTCACCTTGTCATCGACGCGCTCGATCCGTGGATCGGTAACGAGGACGTCGAGCGCACGCTGTTCCATTTGTACAACATTTTTCGGGATCGGAAGCGCTCGATGCTTGTCACGATGCGCGCCGCGCCCGTGCGCCAGCCTTTCGTCATCCGCGATCTCGCCTCGCGCCTGCGCGCGGCTCCGGCGGCGGGTATTCACGCCCCGGATGATGTGTTGCTCTCCGCTGTTCTCGTCAAAATGTTCGCCGATCGCCAGCTTCGGGTGAGTGACGACGTGCTCACTTACGTCCTGCCGCGTATGGAGCGCTCGTTCGCCGCTGCGCGGGATCTTGTCGAACGCGCCGACCGTCTCGCGCTTCAGCAAAAGCGCGCGATTTCCGTCCCGCTCATGAGAATGGCGATGGCCGGTTTCGACGATCAGGATTCGGGTGGCGACGGTTCCGGAGAGCTGCTGTAATCGGCAGGCGTGAAGAAACCGTCAAGGCGGCCCGCGCCGGGTTGCAAATCTTGCCATGCCGGAAGTGAAAGCGCGAGAATCGAGAGGGTGCCGGGAGGGTAGCCGCTTCTTCGCATCGACTGAAAAAGTCCGTCGGCCGCGCTTCCGGCCATTGTTTGCACGAAGTTACTGACCCCGGGATTGTGCGCGACGACGAGAACGTCCGCGATCTCGTCCGGCGCTTGCTTCACGATCTCGAAAATCGTCCCGGCGGGGGCGTTGTAAAGCACTTCCGGATATTGCACGATGTCGAAGGAGAGAGACGACGGGCACGCCGCATCAAGGGTCTCCCGCGTGCGCTGCGCGGGCGAGCATAAAACCAGTTCCGGGACGAACGCTTGCTTTGCCATGAATGCGCCAAGCCGCCCGGCATCGGCCTGTCCGTTTTTCGTGAGCGGGCGGTTGCGATCATTGCCTCCAGAGGCCGCTTCGGCATGACGCAGGACATAAATATGCCGGATAGCGCTCACGGCGCGGGCGGGTCGGGTTGCGGATCAAGCCCGGGAGCCTTGTTGCCGGTTGTCAGGTCGTTCGCCGGATTCATCCGTCCGCGTAATTCGTCAAACAAGGCAACCTCCGCGCCCGTTTGAATTTCTGTAGAAGTCATTTTTTTTCTTCATCTCCCTTTATCGCCGAGCCTAGCGTTGAAGCCCGCCCGTTGCAAGGGGGGGGCGCTTACGACACGGGGATCGCCTGAAAACAGATCCGCGGTCAGTGCGGTATGAATTATGTGATACATTCCAACAGCTTGTCCAACAGCTTGTCATCCCGACGCGACCTGTCCGCCGAAGCCCGAAGGGCGCAGGCGGAAGCGGAGGGATCATACTGTGGATAGCGACAAGATTCGTCGCATTCGCTCGGAATGACATAGTTGTTTCTCATCAGTAACTTATAAACACCCGCAGCAACGGTTTTTTTCAAGCGATCCCCGTGCGGCTTACGATGGGACCATGCTCGGGCCCGCCAACGTGGCTGCGCAGTTTTCGGTCCCGGGAGTCACTTCGATGTCCTCCGAAACGAGCGGCTCGATCCGGTTGTCAAGCCAGTTGGAAACGGTATGGGTTTTGACGATTTTGAGTGATTCTGCGTGTCTTTGATGCAGCTCATTTACGCCGTCGGGGCTTTGCAGGGCTCTGTAGAGTTCTCTGATTGTATCGGCCTGTGCCTTCACGCTGTATGGATCGAAAGTAAAGTTATGGTGACCAAGAAGCGATGCGGCACCGATATTTTCGGACATGGCCAAAGCCATCGGTGCGTCGTTCCAGCGGCCGCACACGGCTTCCAGAGCTGTCAGGTTCATACCGTCGGCGAAACTGCTGATTAAGGTGGCGACGCGAAACGGCTGGTCCGTTTCAGGATGGCGCATCCCTTTCATGGACGACATTAAAACGCAATCGGTATGCGACTGAGCCTCGTCGATGATAATTACAGGTTCCCACTTGTCTGAACGAAACTCTTCATTTAGATCTGCAATTTCTCCCATCAAATCCTGTGAATAACGTTCGTAAGCCGGAACCTCCATTCTGGTGGGGATGGACACGCAAACGAACTGGATGTTGCCGATGAGATTTGGATCCACTTCGAACGCGCGGCGCAAGGCCTTGATTGTGTTGAGGCGTCCTTTGGCCGGGTCCCGTCGCTCGCCGCCGGAATAGATCAGGACCGGGCTGACCAGCCGTGGTTCAAGAAACTGGCGCAACTCCGTGCTGATCTCGTTTTCCTGAACGCGCCGGAGCAGTTCGGGGGCGTCCACGCCGATCGGGTTGTTCATGACCTTGACCGTCCTTCCGGACAAGCCCGGAACTTCGACGTATTCGCCGGGACAGGGGATTGTGTGCCGGTGTTTTCCAAAAGCGGTCGTAAGGAACTTGTCGACGACGTCGCTTGTGTGGAAACCGATGAGATCGCAGGTGAGGAGAGCCCGCATGTTATCCGCTTGCAGTCTCGCTGTGTAGACCGGTACGCGGTCGAGCGTATCCTGCGAGGCGACGGGCGTGTGGTGGAAATAGCTGAAGTGGTTGTTCAGCCCCATTTCACGTAAAAGCACTGGCAGCTGGCCAAGCTGATAGTCTTCGAGGAGGATCAGATCGTCGGGTTTCGTGACGTTTCCGATCTCCTCCGCAAGGCGCCGGATGACGAAATCATGACAGGCATGCTTCACGGGGTCATAGGTAACTTTCCCGGGGTCGTCGTGGTTCGCAGGCCAAAATATCTCGTTGCAGTGCGCATAATGGCCTCCGTAGACTTGCCTATTGAAGGTCAGGGCCCGGTGTACGATCCTGTCCTCTCTGGCAACGATCGTCGCATAGGGCGTTTGCGGGTCTTTCAAGTCGCCGCCGCGTACGGAAATCCATTCGCCGCCTCGCTGGAGCAGGGCATCGTGTATTGCCTGGGCCACACCCCCGGCGGCGGGCCTTACTCTGTTTCCTGCCGATGTCCTCTCGATTTCAAGGCCGCGGTTGGAGACGACGACGAGTCTTGACATGAACAACCCTCCACATTTTCTTTTTCTCTAAAAAAGGTAAGGTTTTTCTATCAGGATCGCTTATGAAAAGCAACACGTAATATGGAAATATGTTGGCGCACAGACTGCGACCGGTTTATCCGATGCATTGAAATTGCCTGATAAAACAAAAGCCGGAACGGAGCCATGCTGCCTGCGCGCCGCTGACATGCGCCAGCGTCAGGACTCGACAATCTTTTTTACGACCCGGTTGTCCGCGAGAGTCAAACTGATTTTTCCGTGCTTGAGTTCCAGCGCTTCGCGACCGAAGAGTTCAAAGCGCCAGCCTCGCATGGCCGGGATGTCGGCCTCGTCATCGAGCACGAGTTCCTCGAGTTCGTCCGTCGAGGCGACGATCTTCGGGACCACTTCATTGTCCGCGCAGTTGATCCTGAGCAACATGCGCAGCATTTCAAGGACGGGGGTCAGTTCCTGCGGCAGGGGCTCCTTGCGGGCGAGTGGGTTCGGGCACTCGCTTTCGGGCAAGGCGCGGGCGAGTGCAAGAGCCTCCAGCACCTGCTGCCCGATTCGGCCGCGGGCCATGTCGGCGGACAAGCCGCGGGCCCGGGCAAGTTCTTCCGGTGTTTGCGGCATGTGCACCGCGATATCGACGAGTGATTCGTCCCGCATGACCCAGTTGCGTGGCTGGTCCCGACGCTGCGCTTCGAGTTCGCGCCACGCCGCCAGTTCCCGCAGAGCGGCGAGTGTGCGCGGTCTGGGCGAGCGGACTTTGATCCGCTTCCAGATTTTGCGCGGGTCGATCTCGTAGGTCTTGGGATCGGAAAGAATCGCATCCTCGCTTTCGAGCCAGGCCTTGCGTCCGCGCATCTGAAGCTCCCGGTCGAGGGTCTTGTAGATATCAATGAGATGGATCACGTCGTTCAGCGCGTATTGCAGGTGGCGCTTGCCCAGGGGACGGTGGGACCAGTCGGTGAATTGCACGCTTTTGTCGACCTGTTTGCCGAGAATTTTACGCACGAGATTTTCGTACCCGACCGACTCGCCGAACCCGCAGACCATTGCTGCGATCTGTGTATCGAAAAGCGGGGAGGGAACCCGTCCCGAGATATTATAGAATATTTCAAGATCCTGCCGTGCGGCGTGAAATACCTTTACGATTTTCCGATCGTCCATCAGCTCGAAAAACGGTGCGAGATCGATATCGCCCGCCAGCGGGTCGATCGCCGCCGCCTTGCCGTCGGGCCCGGAGACCTGGATCAGGCAGAGTTTCGGATAATAGGTCTTTTCCCTCAGGAACTCGGTATCGACTGTCAGAAAGGGCGCGCCTTTGAGGCCGCTACAGAAAGAATCGAGGTCACTCTGTTGGTTTATCAGCATATTTCATGCACGCGTTGTTTTTCGCCTCTTATAGTCCCGTGGCGCGGATAATCCAAGTTTTTCCTTGGGAATTTATTTTTCTTCTTGGGGCTGGCGGCCTACATCGCTATAAATCAGTGTTTCCGAAATGATGACCAGAATTAGAGGATTGAAGATTTATGCATCCGTACCGCACGCACAGCTGTGCAGACCTTCGCAAAGAGAACGCCGGTGAAACCGTTCGCCTCTCGGGCTGGATTCATCGCAAGCGCGACCACGGGGGGGTTCTGTTCATCGATTTGCGCGATACATATGGTATGACGCAGTGCGTCGTCGATCAGGATTCGCCGCTGATCAACGAAGTGGACCGCTGGCGGAACGAATCAGTGATCACGATCACCGGCCGGGTGAAAAATCGCACGCCGGGCACGGAGAACGCCAATCTTTCGACCGGCGACATCGAGGTTTATATCGACGAGGCGCAGATGCGCTCGGCCGCGGATGTCATTCCCTTTCAGGTCGCCGAGGACGACGGGACGGGCGAAGACATGCGGCTTGCCTATCGCTATCTCGATTTGCGCCGTCCCTGGATGCAGAACAAAATTCGCCTGCGCAACGAGGTGGTGGCCGCCGCGCGCCGCAGGATGTGGGAAAAAGGCTTTCAGGAGTTTCAAACGCCCATCCTGACCGCCTCCAGCCCTGAGGGCGCGCGCGATTTTCTTGTGCCCTCGCGCCTGCATCCCGGCAAGTTCTACGCCCTGCCGCAGGCTCCGCAACAGTTCAAGCAACTTTTGATGTGCTCCGGCTTCGACCGTTATTTCCAGATCGCGCCGTGTTTCCGTGACGAGGACAGCCGCGCGAGCCGCCTTGCCGAGCACTACCAGCTCGACGTGGAAATGTCTTTCATCACACAGGACGACCTGTTCGCCGTGATGGAAGAGGTTATGAACGGCCTGTTCACAGAGTTTTCCACATGGACCGGTGTAAAACACACCGTTACGCCGACGCCCTTCCCGCGCATCCCCTATAAGGAGGCGATGCTGAAATACGGCTCGGACAAGCCGGACTTGCGCAACCCGCTTGAAATCGTCGACGTGACGGACGTGTTCGCCCGCGAGGACGTGACCTTCAACGCCTTCAAGGGCGTCATCGGCAAGGGCGGAGTCGTGCGCGCGATCCGCGCCCCGAAAGTCTCGGACCGTCCGCGCCGTTTCTTCGACAAGCTCAATAGCTGGGCGCAGGGCGAAGGCGCGCCGGGCCTTGGCTATATTGTCTTCGAAGGTGGCGAGGGCAAAGGCCCGATTGCCAAATTCGTTCCTGCAGAGGCGCAAATGCAATTGCGCGAAACGGCAGGCTGCGAGGACGGAGACGCGCTCTTCCTTGTCTGCAATCAGGAAGGACCCGCCGCCGCGCTCGCCGGCAAGGCGCGCGACCGCATCTGCGACGACATGGAAATCCGCGAGACCGGCGCGTACAAGTTCTGCTGGATCGTCGATTTCCCGATGTTCGAAATGGAGGAAAAAACGGGAAAAGTAGACTTTTCACACAACCCCTTCTCGATGCCCCAGGGCGGACTCGAGGCGCTTAGCACGAAGGACCCGCTCGACATCCTTGCCCACCAGTATGACTGCGTGTGCAACGGCAACGAGTTGTCCTCCGGCGCGATCCGTAACCACGAGCCGGACACGATGGCCAAAGCCTTCGAAATCGTCGGCTACGATATCGAGGAAGTGAAAAAGCGGTTCTCGGCGCTCTACAAGGCTTTCCAGTACGGCGCTCCGCCGCACGGCGGCTGCGCGTTCGGGATCGACCGGATCGTCATGCTGCTTTCGGGCGAAACCAATCTGCGCGAAGTCGGTGCCTTCGTCATGAACGGGCAGTACGAAGACCCGATGATGGGCGCGCCCTCCGACGTCTCCAGGGAACAGCTCCGGGACCTGCACATCAAACTCGATCTCCCGAAAGAGAAAGCGAAGTCAGAGGCGGCGTAGCTTTTCCCTTCTTCCAGTATCATGTGCGTCATTTTTTCTTATCCCGAGGACAAGTTGGGCTTGAGTGGTCATTCGTTATGGTATCTCATTAGCCCTTGTCCTGGTTGTGCCAGGGACGGAATCAGAAAATTACTTTGGGGAGGACTGTATGTCTGAAGGCTTGATCGACACGGATTTTGGAACGCTCGATCGTTTTTTTCGGCAACGGCTCGGGGAGTCGGCTGATGGTTTAAGGTATCGTCTGACGGCGTCCGTCCTTGATCACTTGGCAGAGGTGTTGCTGCGATTTAACAGAAACCCCGGTTTCTACCATGGCGAGGTTCCGGAGGGGAGCCGGTCTCCATGGTCGCCTGTGGCTTTTGATTTCCAGGGGGCAGGTGACAAACCTTCGCCTTCAGGCGGAATAACTATGTCATCCTGCATGGTAAAAGCTTGTTAACCAAAACTTGTTTTGCTA
>RZZS01000168.1 GCA_009929775.1 Alphaproteobacteria bacterium | reverse complement strand
GCTGCGCACCGTCGAGCAGACACGCACCCAAACGGGACTGAGCGTGACCGCGCGGATCCTCGACACGACCTACGAGATCGGCCGCACGTGCTCCGACACGTTCCGCGACGTCAAGGATCAGTTCATTCGCCATGACCGCGTGAACGGACAATGGAACGACCTCGTCGACCCGAATGGGTTCGCTTATTAACATGTTTAACTTGTTTTTGAACAGTTACTTAGAGCGCTTCCGCGCGATGCGCTGGTGTCGGAACGCCGAACCGGTGAGTCCAGCCTGCGGTGTTCCGGTCTTTACTTCGCGGCATCGAAATCGCCGACGCCGAATAGCTTTGCGGACAGCTCGGCGGCTTCACCGCTTATATATGACTTGAAATGGGGATCTTGCCTGTACTCCTCCCAGCGAGTTAGAACAGCCATTTGAGATGCGCTGTGCTCATATTTCAGATCGTCGAACGAGCTTCCTTGACCGAACACCAGCACTTCATCGATACCAATGTCGTGGTTGACGAATCCGTGCCGCGATGCAATGGCATCACGATACGCGCGATCGGAGAACCAACGATTGTAATTGATCGCACTTCGATTGCCGCTGTCACCGCGCTCAAGCTCGCGCGCCTGATCGCACCAGATCTCAAGACGTCGTTGCATCGTATCGATGATTTTCGGTTTGACTTGAGGGTATTTTTCAGCGTGCTTCATACAGGACGCCACAAAATTGAACGCATCTCTCACGACCAGGATGCTCTTCGAGGGTCGAGCAATCTCTGCGGCCTCCAAGACATACCGAGGAGATCGCTCTTCAAAGCTGAAGATGGCCGTGGAGCAGTCTTTGGTAAGCTCTTCCAGGCAAGCCGGGGATTCGTCGAGTAGGTATCGACTCAACGAGCCGTTGTAGTACATCAAGAGGTTCGGAGGATCGGCGCGCATCGCTCCGGACTCGATACGACAATCATTGAAATGCACGATCGGTCGAAGCTGATTCCGTGCAAACCAATTGAGCACGGCATGATGGCCGGATCTCATCATACTTACGAAGAAGATATTTTCCGTGAATTTCACTGAGTAATTTACCTCTTTCGACAAGCGGAAAATCGGGCTTTCTCATAAACCCGGCCAGGTGGCCATAGGGTAATGGGATGGTCCGACCCGCTCCTCCAACGAGCCCTGAGCGGGCACAATGAGCTATGTCATCGAACCTCGACTTTGGCCATTTCCCAGCCTCGGCGGGAGGGCCGCGAGGTGCCCGGAGCGATGGTGACGGACCCGAAGGATCTGGCGGCGGAGGGCCGCGGGCGGTATCGTCCGATGTCGACCAAAACCTCGGGCCTGCCCGCGGATGTTCCCTCTGCCTGCCGCGATTGTATCTGTTCTGCAGCCCTTTGCCTGCCTGTTCACCGCGCCGACCCTGGCGCATCTGCACGTCTTGCTCACGGGAACGCTGCTGGCGCAAGGGCCGCGCACGGTGACGGCGACACTGCGGGCGATGGGGCTGAGCGCGGAGCGGCGCTTCGAGCGTGATCATCGGGTGCTGAATCGGGCGCGCTGGTCGTCGCGGCAGGGGGCGCGGATTCTGCTGGGGCTGTTGCTCGGGATGTTGCCGGCGCAAGTGCCGATCGTGGTGGCGGTCGACGAGACGCTGGAACGGCGCAAGGG
>RZZS01000029.1 GCA_009929775.1 Alphaproteobacteria bacterium | reverse complement strand
GGCAGACAAAAAGGGCAATCCGCAAGCCGCTTCCTTCATTCGCGACCTCAGGGCCATGGGAATAACCCCGGGAACTCCCGCATCAACTGCTCTCACGGATGCTCCGGCATTAACAGGAACAGGCGCCACTGGCGCTGACGCCGGGCCCCACCGCGAAGCCGGCGCATCCAGAGCCGTTCCCGCGAAAGGCTGCATTGTAACCGAATCATCCAACGGGTTTGACGTCGAGTGCGGCAGAAGCATAATCCGCCCAGGCGAGTTGTTCACTGTCGAGCTTCCGGGAGGAAAAACTGAACAGCTTACAATGGCGGAAGACTCGTACCCTGCCAGACCCTCCGATGTTTTCATGGGAACTTACGCGCCAGAGATTGAATCCAACCCGGAAAGATTTGGTTCGAAAGACAAGCGGGGTATGGCATCCTTCTTTTCCGACGTCTTCGGACACCACAGGGCGCTTTCCGCAGAGCTTTGATTGAAACTTACTCCACCGTCTCCCGCAAATGCTGCAGCAGCAGGGCCGCGTCGCGGCGGTCGAGGTGGTTCGGGGCTTGTTCTATATAGGCTTCGAGCGCCTTGATCGCCTCTTTTGGACGGTTGGAGCGAGCGTAGAGGACGCCGGCGTCGAGCAGGAGCCTGTGCTCGACGGGATCGACGATCCGCATGCCCTCGACGGTCTCGATTGCACCTGAATAGTCTTCCATCTCGACCTGCCGGAACTTGATCGTGTTCTGTTGGCGCTTGAGGATATCCAGGTTGAGCGGCGGATCGTAATAATCCGCGGAAAGTTCCGCGTCCTCACCAAGAGAGTCCTTGACGAGTGCGCGCAAATCGGCCGCCTGCAGGATCCTGCAGCTATTGTACGGGTCAAAAATCACCCGTTTTCCGCCTTTTTGCAAACGCAGGACGAAATGGCCGGGGATCGTGATCCCAGCAATATCCCAGTTCTGTGCCCGCCCGGCATGGAGGTAGAGAATGGACAGGCTGATCGAAGCCCCCCGGCGGCGGTCGATCACGTCGATCATGTCGACCTTGTGAATGATATCCCCCGGCTCCGAATCGCCGTGATAACCGTACTGGTCGGCCAAAACGTGCTTGAGAGCTGCAAGTTGGGTTTCGACGCTATCCTCGGCACGCGCATCGAGCAACGCCTGATGCCGGGCGCCGACATCATTGGCGAGATCCCTCAGGTGCACAAAATACCGCTCCATCATGATTCCGGGACGTTTCAGCGCGGCAAGGGCGATAGCCGCCTTCGCGACATCAACCTTTTCATCCGGCTTCCCGGCCATCTGCTCGAGATAGGTTTTCGGATCCTTCGTCACCCTGAAGACCTTCAGCGAAGTGGCTAGCCGCCCGCAGGAGTGACCGGCTCGCCAGCAAGTTTGATGTAGCTCACGACCTGCCGCACGTGTGGCGTTGTACGGGCAAGCTCGAGAACCCTGTTCAGTTCGGCCTGACTCTGGGCGACGCCCATCAGATAGACCGTGCCCTGTACTGTATCAATGGAATAGTTAAGATTTTGTACCAGCTTGTCGAGCGTCAGCGCCGTCCGCAAACGCGCGGAAATCCAGTTGTCGCGAACGAATCCCTGAATCCCCTCGCCCTCGGCGATACGAATTTCGTTGATAACCTGCTGGACGCCGTCGACCTGCCAGGCAAGACGGACGGCCTCGACCCGGTCTTCAGGATCCTGCACGACGCCCGTGATCAGCACGCGCCCCTGATTGACCGTCAGGTCAAGCTTGCGAAACGTCTCGACGTCATAGCGGAACCAGAGATCGTTGATGAACGTCTGAATGCGCGCATCCTCCACGGACTGCGAAATACCGCCCTCACGCACCGCCGCCATTCCGGCCAGCGTCGCCGCTCCGCCAAGAATACTGATCGGAGAGCACGCGCCAAGAGCGATTGTTGCGACCAGCGGAACGAGAAGGAAATGTTTCATGGGCCTTGAGAACCTGCCGGATGAGGAACGACATACCGCCCAAAGTTTATTCTCTTATGCGCTCCATTACAACAGCCGTGAAAACACGGCTTTCTCACGCTTCCCGCCGGTCCGTTTCGGTCGGGCCGACGATTTCCGCCAACTGCGCATAATCGGAAAAAGCATGCTTCGCGCCCGCCGCAAGCCACGGGGCAAAATCGCCGGACGGCGCGTGGACAAGCACCGGCAGGTCGAGCGCACGCGCCGCCTGAAGCCCCGCCATGCTGTCCTCAATGACCAGAACCCCGGACGCTCCGGGTAGATACCCGTTGGAGCGCAGCGCATGCACGAATATGCCGGGGTCGGGTTTCATTCGGCCTCCCGCATGGTCCGAACCGAAAACCCCGTGCGTGAAGAACTGTCGTATCCCCGTCGCCTCAAGGACAAGCAAGGCATTCTGCGACGGATTGCTCGATCCGACACAGAGCGCATGACCGTCGCTTCCAAGACGCCGCAAGGCTTCCGGAACTCCCGGAAAAACAACCACTCCTCCGCTCCCGTATATCTTCACTTTCCTGGCTTCGTGCTCCACTGCCATGGCCTCGGCCTGCCCCACCGACAACGAAAGACCGCACGCGTCCGCCATGGCATGAAATTTGTCCGGAACCCCGAACGACTGGAATGGATCGCATCGTTCCATCATTTCGTCGGTGAGGTCGAACCCCTCCGCACGGAACAGATCGCGCACGATATCCCGTACGGCGCCATTTGTATCGATCAGTGTTCCGTCAAGGTCGAAAATCAGCAGCATTCCGCTCACTCCTCCTGCCACGCATTTCCGAGATGCCGCCATGCAAAAGGCGGCACGAACACGAACGCGTCAAAGCGCGGCTGGAGCCCCAAAGTGCGTCGGTTTCCAGCCAGATAGCACGCGGCCGCCCGCATCACGCGCTCGCGGTTCCTGCGGTGGATGGAATAGAGCGCGGAGGACAGGTCCGCCCGGACCTTCACCTCGACAAAGGCGATCACCGGCCCTTTGCGCGCGATCAGATCGACCTCGCCCACCGGGGTCTTGTAACGCATGGCAAGAACCCGGTAGCCTTTGAGTGTCAGGATCGCCGCGGCAAGCCATTCCGCGGCAAATCCCAGGCGATACGCCCTGAGACGGCTTTCCCTATTCCGTGCCATTTTCGCTGCCCTTCCCTGCCAGTTCAAGGGCACGCGCGTAGACCGTCTTTTTAGGCGCGCCCGCCTGTTCCGCCACGAAAGCCGCCGCGTCCCGAACGGACATGCGCTCCAGGGCATCCCGGAGCAGCGCATCGAGATCGACCGCGCCGCCCGGCGTCTCTACCGGAGCGCCGACGACCACGACGATCTCGCCTTTCGGCGGGCCATCGACCTCATAGAAAGACGCGAGTTCGCCAAGCGTCCCGCGCCGCACCTCCTCGAACATCTTCGTCAGCTCCCGCGCCACGGCGGCAGGCCGGTCGCCGAAAACCGCCAGCATGTCGGCCAGCGATCCGGCAAGGCGCGGACCCGTCTCGAAAAACAAAAGCGTCGCCGGAACACCCGCCCAGACCGCCAGAGCCTTGCGCCGGGCCGCGCTCTTCGCGGGCAGGAACCCCGCGAAAGCGAACGCGTCCGACGGAAGGCCCGACAGTTGGAGAGCCATCAGAGGCGCGCTGGCGCCGGGAACGCTCGTCACACCGATCCCCGTTTCAACGCAAGCGCTAACGAGCTTGTATCCCGGATCGGAAATCAGCGGCATTCCGGCATCGCTCACCAGAGCGACCGACTTACCCCCGGACAGGGCGCTCAAGAGTTTCGGACGCTGGCGCGCCGCATTGTGATCATTATAAGGAAGCAACGGTACATCGATCCCGAAAGCGCGCAACAGCTTGCCAGTCACGCGGGTATCCTCGCACACCACGACGTCCGCGCCGCGCAACGTCTCCAGCGCCCGGGCACTGATATCGCCAAGATTGCCGATGGGCGTTGCAACAAGGATAAGCCCCGGCTTCATGGATTGTCTTTTTTGTTCTCGCGTCATACTTAACGAATAGAGCCGAATGTGCTACGCATGCAATGTCAATCATTCAAGAAAGAGGGTCAAGCTGTGTCCGGAAATCCGCGTTCGCCTGCCATTCTCGCTGTCCTGGCGTTTTTCGCTGTCTTCCTGAGCGCCTGCACCGGCAACGGCTATTCCGGCTATAACGGCAAGGGATGGATAGACGCGCAACCCCGGCAGGCGCAGGCAGCGCCGAGCGAACTGATCATGCCGGGTGCCGAATCCTTCACGGGAGAACCGTCCGCAGCGGATCGAACGGGGCGGCAATCCCCGCTCGCCACGGCCGATACGCCGCCAGCCCGCTACGAACAGACCGGGTTCGAAGCCATCTATGACGGCCAGACCAACGGCCCGCAATCCGAATCCGGCCCTGCCACGCACTACGACTGGAACGCCGAACCGCACATGAGGCCGGGCTCGCCTCATATGTCACCGCAAGCGGCCACTTCGCCACCGGCAAAGGTGGCGATTCTCCTGCCTCTGAGCGGCGAGAAGGAAGCCCTCGGCAAGGCCATGCTCAACGCCGCCCAGATGGCGCTGTTCGACGTTGGCAACGACGATTTCGAACTGATCCCGCGCGACACCAAAGGCACGCCGGCCGGGGCGCGTCAGGCCGCCGAAGAAGCGGCGCAGGACGGTGCGCAACTCATACTCGGCCCTCTCTTCGCAAGCTCGGTGCGCGCCGTGGAACCGGTTGCCGACCGCTATGGCCTCAATGTCATCACGTTTTCGACGGACTGGACTCTCGCCGACGACAATACCTATGTCATGGGAATTCTGCCCTTCGCGCAAGTGCACCGGATCGCGAATTACGCCGCGCGCAATGGCGTTCGCCGCGTCGGCATCATCGCCCCCCATACGGCCTACGGAAACGTTGTCACGGACACGTTCAGCGATGCAGCCGCCCGGAACGGCATCGAGATCGTCAACACCGTGAAGTTCAATCCGCTTCAGCACGATCTCTCGCCCGTCGTGAGAACCTTCGCCGATTACGACCGCCGCGTCGAACAACTGAACGCGCATATCGGGCAAGCGAAAGCCCGGCTCGCCGCGAACCCGCAAGACGAAGCCGCCGTGCGTCAACTCGCCGAACTGGAAAAGATGAGTTCCTTCGGCGACGTTCCGTTCGATGCGGTCTTCATGCCGGTCGGCGGCGAGCAGGCCCGCGCCTTGTCCAACCTGCTCAGCTTTTACGACCTCGGCCCCGGGAAGGTCCAGCGTCTGGGCACTGGCCTATGGGACGATCCGGGCCTCGCGACCGAACCGCACATGAAGCACGCGTGGTTCGCCGCACCGTCCACAGCGATGCGTGACCGGTTCGAAAACCGGTTCATCCAGCTTTACGGCCTGCGGCCCCCGCGTCTTTCCAGCCTTGCATACGACGCGACAGCACTCGCAGCCGTCATCGCGCGTTCCGGCCAGCAACAATACGGCCGCCCTGCCTTCGACCGGACGAACATCACAAACCCGAATGGCTATAGCGGAATCGACGGCATCTTTCGGTTCCGGCCCGACGGCCTCATCGAACGGGGACTGTCCGTCCTCGAATACCGCGACAGCACTATCCGCGAGATCGAACGCGCCCCCGGTACGTTTGAAACAGTCGCGGCAAGGATGTAGGCGGAGGCCTGTCAGGCTCCCGCCGAAACGGCGGAAACGCTTTTTTCGGCCTGGAGACGGCGGAGCATCGCCCCGTAGATTTCCTGGGGAACGTTGACGTTGCAGCAGCTCTCGAGCCCCTTGAAGCCGGGAAACGAGTTGGCTTCACAAATCGTATAGCCGCCATCGGTAAAGAGCAGATCGATCCCGGCAACCTGAAGATCGAGAACTTCGGCCGTCTTGATCGCAAGCTCACGCGCCACGTCATCCGGCTGGAACTCCCGCACCGAGCCGCCCTGACTGTAATTGGCCTTGAACCCGCCCTCGCGCGCGCGGCGCTCCATCGAGGCCACGACCTGCCCGTCAACCACGAACAGGCGCAGATCGCGCCCTTTGCTCATGGCGACGAACTGCTGAAAGATCAACTGGATGTTCGGCGTCGTCTCGGCAATCAGCCCCATCAGGTCGGTAAAGGAATCGCGATTTTCGATAAGAAAGACGCCCGTGCCGTTAACGCCGAGAAGCGTCTTGACGACAACCGGAAAACCGAGCGAATTCTCGACAAGGTCAAGATCGACCGGGAACTTGGCCAGCATCGTGTTCGGGGTCGGAAGACCGTGCTCGGCAAGAACCTGATGGGTATGCAGCTTGTCGGCAACGCGTTCGATCGAAGCGGAATCATTGAAGACGCGCACGCCGAGACGCTCGAGCTGGCGGATAACCGCAAGCGGAAAGTAGCCCGTTTCGATGACGTAGGTTCGCGGCAGGAGAAAATCGGGCAGCGGCATCAGCGAACCGTCGATCAGGACGCTCTCCCGGTCCTCACTCGTCACAAGGAGATCGAACTGTTCCGGATGGAAGACCTTGACGTCGATCCCCATCTCCCGCCCTTCGGCAAGAAAGCGACGTATCTCGAACGCCTCCGACGTAGGCGACTCGATTTCTTCGTTGAACAGGATCCAGACTTCCATACCAATATCAGCGATTGTTAATGAAACAGCTATTCTGAAGTCTTTTACAACAATTCCGCAAGGGATTCAAAAATTACCCACGAAACCCGGAAGCGCATGTGCAAAAGACGATGGCGAATCGTGCCGATTTGTTCCACTTCTCCCGTCGTCATCCGGTGGCACGCGCCGTCAGAACAATTGCATCGGAAGCTTCAGAATGGTGGCCAGAACCGTGAGCGCAGCAATGCCGAACAGCCACAATAGCACGAACCAGACCCACTTCCTGGCCGTATCGTTCGGCACGTGCCTGTCCAGCAAGGCCTGAACGGCCTGCATAACCCGGTTGTCCTCAAAGCCGCTTATCAATGGGAGTATCCTTCTCCATGACGGACCTTCCCGCGGAAGACCCAGTAGATGAACGCCGTGTAACCGAGAATGACGGGCAGCAGCACGAGCGCCCCGATCAGGAGCAAAAGCTGGCTCGACGGGTGGGCCGCCGCTTCGTAGAGGTCCACATCCGGCGGAATGACATTCGGCCAGACACTGATCGCGAGACCAACAAAACCGGTGACGAAAATCCCCATACCGCAAAGGAACGGCGCGGTCTCCCCCCCCTTCGCAAGCGCACGCCATGCGACAAGCGCCAGAAGGGCGAAGATCAACGGAACGATCGGCGTAAAATAAATATTGGGTACCCCGAACCAGCGCTGCATGATCACCTCTTCCGTCATACCGTCCGCGCCCGATCCGATCACCGGCAAGTCGCTATACAGGAACAGCATCCAGAGCATGATGACCACCATGAAGGAAAAAACTGCGGCAAGAGCCTTTTTGGCAACGCCAAACGCCCATTTCTGAATATCGCCTTCCGTCCGCATGATAAGCCATGACGAGCCGAGATAGACATAGCCTGCAATCAGGGCGAGCCCGGTCGTTACGCTGAACGCGCTGAGCCAGTCGAAGGCACCACCTGCGAAATCCCGTCCCTCGACCTCGATCCCCTGAATGTAACCGCCGAGGATCGCGCCCTGAAAGAACGTGGCGACAAGCGAGCCGCCGAAGAACGCCTTGCTCCAGAGATGCTTGCTACGATCGGCCTTGAAGCGGAATTCAAACGCAACCCCTCGGAAGATCAGACCGAGCAGCATCAGGATGACCGGCAGATAGAGCGCCGGCAGGAAAAGCGCGTAAGCGAGAGGAAAGGCAACGAACAACCCACCGATACCGAGAACGAGCCAGGTTTCATTTCCGTCCCAGAAAGGTGCGACGGAATTCATCATGACGTCCTTGTCCTCGTCCGACTTGCGGAACGGGAAGAGGATTCCGACCCCGAGGTCGAACCCGTCGAGGAGAACGTACATAAACACGCCGATAGCGATGAGGGCGCCCCATATCAGCGGCAGGTAGGCTTCTACGAGTTCCATGACGTTCTCTCCTTATTCGGCCGGTTCCTGGGGATAGGACAAGGGCCTCTCCGGTGTTCTGACGGATTGCGGCGACTGGTCGGTCGTCGGCCCCGATCGCACCAGCTTGACGATGTAATACGAGCCGGATCCAAAGACGATCGTGTAGACGATCACGAACATCGCCAGCGAAAACGCAACACTTCCTCCATCAACAGGCGAGGACATCTCATGCGTGCGGGCAAGACCGTAAACGATCCAGGGCTGACGACCGATTTCCGTGACGAACCAGCCCGCCAGAACGGCAACAAAGCCGCTTGGAATCATCAGCGTGTTCCAGCGCAAAAACCAGCGCGTTTCGAACAACCTTCCACGCCACCGCAATATGGCGGAGGTGATTCCGGTAAAAATCATCAGCAGGCCGATCCCGACCATCACCCGAAAACAGTAAAAGACCCAGCCAACCGGCGGAATGTCGTTGCCAAACTCGTTGAGACCGGGAATCTCGCCATCAAAATCGTGAGTCAGAAACCAGCTTGCAAGTCCTGGTATGCCGACTTCGAAATGGTTGGTCCGCGCCTCCTGATCCGGGACGGCGAACAGCAACAGCGGCGCGCTGGTGCGCGTCTCCCAGTTCCCCTCCATCGCTGC
This sequence comes from Alphaproteobacteria bacterium, assembly GCA_009929775.1. GTDB lineage: Bacteria > Pseudomonadota > Alphaproteobacteria > Micavibrionales > Micavibrionaceae > RZZS01. Next base: position 23,064 of record RZZS01000029.1, on the reverse strand, counting down.
GACCTTCGCAGGCTGGTGATCGAGCGTGTTGAGTCCGTGCGCGTCCCCGACAAAAAGTTGCGTCGGCGCGAGGATCAGGATCAGCCAGGACGCATAATTCACCATAACCTTCGCCTGTTCCTGAAACCGCCCTTTCAACAAATACCAGGACCCCACACCAAGCACGACGAACGCCGTCGTCAGGTAAGCCGCGATCACCATATGCGGGAAGCGGTAATAGGTGGACGGATTGAGAATGATCTCTCCCCAGCTTTCTGGAACGTAAACGCCGTCCTCGACACCGAACCCGGCGGGCGTCTGCATCCACGAATTCGCGGCAAGGATCCAGAAGGCCGACAGCAGGGTACCAAAAGCGACCATGGCCGTCGAAAAGAAGTGCAGCCTCGGCCCCACCTTGTTCCAGCCGAAAAGCATAATGCCGAGGAAGGACGCTTCGAGGAAGAACGCCGTAAGCACTTCATAGCCGAGCATCGGCCCCATGATCGAGCCGAATGTATCCGAAAAGCGGCTCCAGTTCGTGCCGAACTGATAGGACATCACGATCCCGGACACGACCCCCATCCCGAACGCGACCGCGAAAATCTTCACCCAGAATTTGTAGGTTTGCATGAAGACCTCCCGCCCGGTGCGCAGGTAGCGCCACTCCAGCACGGCAAGCCAGCTCGCCAGCCCGATCGTGAAGGACGGGAAAATAATGTGAAACGATACGGTGAACGCGAACTGAATTCGCGATAGCAGTACTGGATCGAAGTCCATTAGACGCTCCCGGTGTCGAGGCCGATCGGAAATACACAAACGTCACGGCAACAAATGAATTTGCTGCCTGCAATTGTGGTACCGGCACCGCAAAAAGACAAGGGCCTAAAACAGACCCCCCGAGAGATCCGCCGCCGAGGTGCGTCCATTTATCCAGCGCAGGAGCGTAAAAATTGCCGCATTACTGTTTAGAAACCGCCCATATATGTTATTATGACAATAGGCGGGGTGAGAATGAGTTTTGTGTCATTGCAGACGACTGGGGGCGCAGCGCCTCTGCTGGTCAACAAAAGACATTGTGAGGGCCTGACCGAATTCAATGATCTGTCAGGCTGCACCTATGCCGTTCTGACTGTTCGCCTTTCCGATACGGCCATCAAGAAGACGCTGCTCCCGATGGCGGTAGATGAAGTAGCCCTGATGATTGGCATCGACGACAATTGCCCGGGCGGAACGATCGTGCTCAACAGTGTCGCCACCGGACAAAGCACCATTCTGTTGACCTCCGATATCGGCATGATACGCGAAATCGCAGGAGGCATTGCGATCATTTACCACCGCGACAAGAAAAACGAGATTTCCGAATATTACACCGATCAGAGTTTTCGGGACGTCGTCGACATGGTAATGACGGCCCATTCCTGCGGCAACGTAATGGTCGACACTGGCGTAGAACGCAAACAAAGCATTGGCTGGCTGAAAAAAATTTCACTGCTGAAGTGATCTCTCCTGGACACTGCCGAGAACTGGCAGCCTTTACGAGCAACTCATTCGATACTATCCTCTCGGGAGGGGAGGGCAGCGAAGCGAAGTGACGTGAAGCGGAGCAACACAAAATGGAAGCGAGACGGGTTGTCATCAGCGGACGGGTTCAGGGAGTCGGTTTTCGCGCATGGGCCGTTCAGGAGGCGCGGACTCTCGGCCTGACCGGCTGGGTTCGCAACCTGCGAAACGGGAAAGTCGAGGCCCATATACAGGGTCCGGGCGACAAGGTTCAACAGATGATCGCCGCCTGCCACCGGGGACCGGGGCTTTCCGTTGTGGATACCGTCGCAATCAGGGATTCTCTGGAGGAACACCTTGACGACTTCCAGCAACGGCCTACTGCGTAATCTAATGCGCGCTGAACCACTTGCCCAGATTCTTCTCCTTCGAACCGAAATTTTTGAAGGTGCTGCCTCCCGCGACCTGCTCAACCGGAGGAGTTTCGCAGCGATACGTCTTCCGCACGGCCCCCATGCGGCGACCGGCCCCGCGCTCCTTGTCCATTTCTCGCTTTTCAAGTTCAAATTCGTACTTCTTGCCCGTCTTAAGTTCCTTGGCGTTTTTCCGGTGCATATAGACAGATGCCTTTTCCCGCTTGGTCAGACACTCTGCGTCCTTCATGACCACATCAACCCGGCGATCAACGCCGCCCGGCGCAGGGCGGACCGCCTTGACTTCTCCCACACGGACATCTCCCGATCCAAGGCTCCGGCGCCCGCTCACCCCGGTTTTTTTGCCACCTTTGTTCAGCACGCAAAGCCTCCTTCGCTTAACCCGAGATACTCCTACTGTTCATTTTATAGATAGTTGAAACAATTTTCAAATTCCGCGACCTCGTTGGTTCACGGCTCCGGCTGGAAACGCCACGATGGCCGCCCGGCATCCTCCATCCGACCGCTGCTCCGCGTCGAAAACAACATATCCCGGCGCCTGATGGCCTCTGCCATCTTGCGCCTTTCCCCGGGCGGCAGACCGACGGCGATTTCCTTCGTCACCTTCGCCCTCTCAAGAAAGACGTGGCTCTGAAGGTCAGCCAGTTCTTCAATGGCCGCCTCATAGGCTTCGGGATCGAATGTTTCTGCGGCCAGCGCCTCAAAAACCCGGTCGCGGGATTCCTTCACGCGCTGCATGGCTGGCCGCATACCGACCCGGTTTCGTTGCACAATTCCCATGATCTTTTGGCGGCTCTCCGGTGCAAGATGCTCCCTCGCAACAGCCCCCGTACCACCCAGGCGATCCGAAACGCGATTCAGAACCAGTCCGCCCAGCGCCCCGACAAGAAGAACATTCAGAAGAATGGAGAACGTGAAAATCAGTTTCACCCGCCGGGTCATAACCACACCTCGGTCACATAAAGAAAATCACCAAGATCGGATGGCTGGGTCCCGCTATCGCCCCCCAGCCCGAGACCAATCAGCAGCCCGGCGGCAAGACTCGCCGCAAGCGCGTATTCCGGATGCGGCAGGACGAACACCTCCCGGAACAGGGCACCAACCGTCCGCGTACGCGATTCGTCGAAAGCCGTCAGGAGGATACGGGACTCTAGTCCGGGAGATTCCGGTGCGCTGGCACGCTTTGCAAGCAGCTTTTCAAGTCCGTCAGACATTGCCCCCCTCCCTTGTCAAATGCGTCCGCAACGACGTTCTTGCGCGAACGAGAAGCGACTCGAATGCCTTGACGCGGAGCCCTAGCACAGCGGCAGCATCCCTGTTCGACAGGCCTTCGTAATAGGACAGGTCTATCGCCGCTTTTTGTCTCAGCGGCAAGGCATGCAACGCCCGTTCGAGCGCCGCCTGCTCGCGGGAATACTGAGCCTGAGGCATACCATCTTCCCGTGCCTCGTCCCCGGCGGACGCAAGCGTTGAAAAACGGGCAGCATTTCGCGCCCGGCGTACATGGTCGATAGCGGCGTTCATGACGATCCGCGCAAACCACGTGGTAAAAGCCGCGCCCTTCCCCGGCTTCCACAGACCAGGCCGATCCCACAGCTTCAGGAACGCTTCCTGCACAATGTCCTCCGCCTCCTCCCGGGTCCCGCTTATTCGCCAGGCCATCCGATAAAACCGCTGGCTGTGGCGACGAACGAGCACAGAGAAAGCCTGACGGTCACGCTTCTGAATTTGCGCCAGAAGGCGCTCGTCACTCTCGTCCTCCATACCCGTTCATCCGCCGTCACTGGCTCCGGTCACTCCGCTCCGGCATCGGGAACAGGACTTTCCATTCCCTCACTCCGCTTCTGATGCCATTCTTCGCGCTTCTCTTTCATTTTTTCTCGCATCGCGCCGCGCGCCGCTTGGGCTTCTTCTTTCGAAACGGCGCCATCTCCATTCGCATCCATCTTGCTGAACCGCTCCATAGCGTGCGAAATAAACTCGGCCCGCGAGATTTGTCCATCGCCATCCGCGTCCATCATCTGGAACATCTGCGCGCCCTTCCCTCCCGCGCCCGGGCCGTCGCCGGGCCGCGGCTCCGCGAGACAAGGGGTTGCCAGGAACAAGGCGGCGACCGCCGTCAAAACCGTTGCTTCATTTTTCATCGTTGCTCTCCTTCGCCTAGAGGAATTCGTTTTGCGCTTTCTATAAGGTTCTACGCACGAGACGGGAAATCCCTTCGCAGTTTCTGCAGTTTTGAGCATGAAACCGCACCTGAGCTACTCTGGCGAAGCGCTCGCGCCAGGCTAAAGCCCCGCAACGTCGATAAAAATCCTGTGGTTCCGGTAAGTGTTGTTGGGATCAAGCTGGTCGGCGAACAGCACATTTACAGGTTTGCGCAGCTGCAACACCAGACGACTTCCCTTCCCCGGGACCTGCTGAACCGTGTAGCCCGAGAAAAGCGGGCTGTTGTTGAGCGTGCCGCGCACCGCGCCGCGCCATCCTGCGTCCGGCAGCACAATCGCAAGATACCCCTGATCATTACTCAGTTCGTAGGTGTAAGCCGCGGGACGGTTCATGTCGACCACGATCCGGGTCTTGTTCCCGTGTTCACCGAAACGAATATTCTCGGCGAACGTGTCACTGGCCGCTGCTCCCCCCACCGAAGCGCGGGACTGGGGCGGGGACTGAGGCCACGACGTCAGAGTCTGCGGCGGCCCTCCTTGCGGAACAGCGACCTTGCCCTGCTGCGGGTCGGCTTCAGGCAATCGTCCTCCGCGTGCATCGACAAGGGCCCGCAAAGCAGGAAGCATTGCATCCACGCGCTGGCGAAGCGAGCTCACCTCCACCTCAAGCTTTGAGATGCGCTCTTCCGGATTGCCCTTAAAGACGACACGTTCGTAGCCAAGAGGGGTAGCCCGCAGATAGGGCTCTTTTTTTTCCGGCTTCGGCTGCTCGGGCGTATGGACCGGCGCACCATCGATCCAGCTCTGCTCGCTCCAGTGCGGCGTTGGCTGCGGCGCGGGTTCCGGCTCCGGGTTCACAGGATAGTCGTAAACGAAATATTCTTCCTGACTCTTCGGATTAGCCCCCGGATCTTCCGGAAATCCCGTCAGCCACGCCTTCACTTCGGACGGCAGAAGAGCGCAGCCAGTCAGCGCGGGAAGCGCAGAAGCAAAAACAGAAAGGATGAACAGAACCCGGGCGGGGCGGGATGGGAACGTCATAGCGGCTATCCGATTGATTCTCTTGTGATCAAGGCTAGGAAGGAACAGGCTGGCCGGTCAAGCGTTCAACCAGCCGTCAACAGACTTTTCCACATTCGGCACGAATTTCAGGGGCCTCCGGACCCGGTTGGGAAAGAAAGTGTAAAGACTTTGTCCTGATAATAGGAGTCGGCGAATTTTCAGGAGACCAATCCCATGTTCGAGCCCGGCGAAATCAAACGCAACCTGCTTGGCAGCCTTGAAGTGGCGCTGTTCATGCCGCAAGCGGCAAAACGCTTCAGCAGCAGCTACGAGGCCATGCTTCGCTCCTTTATCGTTCCGGTCCTTCTCTTTCCGGCCAGCGCCATGCTGGTCTTTCTCGAGCCAGAGCTTGATGGAATTCCGGCCAACTGGCTCTCTCTTGTCCTCTCCCTCAGGATATGGATATGCATGGCGGCTTTCATCGGCATTGTCTGGCTTATCTGCAAGCATACGGACCGCAAACAGCATTTCTGCCAGTTTGTAACCGCAAGCAACTGGCTGTCGGTTCCGGCCACCGTCGCCGCCTTGCCGATCCTGGCTTTCCTTGGGACCGGAGCGTACAGCTGGGCGGAAATGGAGTTGCCGCTAATCGCCGTCGGCGCCTATACCTATGCGTTCACAGGCTACATGGCCGCTGTGGTCCTGCGGATTCCGATTGAACTGGGATGGTTTGTCGCCATCATGGGAATGATGATAGACGACAGCTCACTTGAGGTCTCGGGCTGGGTCCACGGACTGATCGGCTAGCCCTTCGGAAGGGGTCCCTCCGGCCTTCGGGCACCGGTACAGCCTGGCCAGAAAAGCAATAAATTTCTGCGAGCGCACCGTCAGCCATGTGTGGGACAGCAGCAAACCGATCCAGATATAGGTCAGCACATATTCCGGTACCCCGGCCCGCACCCCGCAGTAGCCGATCAGCCCGAGCGAATACCCGATCGCCAGTATGGTGATGGTCGATTGCCCCACAGGCACTCCTGCATGGACGAAATGGTGATGGAAATGATTGCGATCGGCGCTGAAAGGATGGCGACCGGTCACGATCCGGATCACGAACAGCCCGAAAGCATCGATCACGGGCACCGCCATGATCCACGCGACCGATATCGGCGCAAGAGCGGCCTCGCCGTTATGCGTCATCGTGATCGCAAACCATGCAAGAACGAGCCCCAGACTCATCGACCCGGAATCGCCAAGAAAAACGGTTGCCCGCTTGTTGAGTGGCGTACGCATATTGAAATAAAGAAAGCCGGCAAGGGTGCCCATAAGCACAACCAGAGCAACCAGCGTTTCCTCGTCCCCGCCCATTGCTGCTGCAATCGCAAGCCACAGCATAATAATGATGCTCTTGCCACCCGCCAGTCCGTCGAGACCGTCCATCATGTTGATGGCGTTGATAAGGAGCATGACGCAAAAAATCGTAAACGGCACGCCAAGAAACCCGGTATACAAGACACCGAAACCCAGGAAATTACCGAGATGTTCGATCGTCGCCCCACCGGGAACGACAATCAGCCATGCCGCAATGAACTGGATGGAAAACTTGATCGAGGCGCGAATATCGAAATGATCGTCCAGCGCCCCGACCGCCAGCAGCAGTGCCAGCGCCATGAAAAGCGGCACGTGTTCGGCAATGTCCATCCCGGTCGCGAGAGAAAGCACGACGAACACCGGAAAAATGACAAGGCCGCCAATCGGCGGGACCACCGTTTCATGGTCCTTGCGCCCGCCCGGCCTGTCGACAAACCCGACGGCGATGGCAACGCGCCGGAAATGCACGGTTAGAGCCACTACGGCAGCGAAGGCAACAAGACCAATATTGACAAGCATGAGAAGACTGGTTTCCATCAGGCGGGCAGCATAACAACAATCCAGACCCAAATCACGCCTTCAGAATCCGGGCGCGCGCGGTTTTCCCGCGAATTCGCACCTGCCGCATTCCTCCTGTTGCGCGCCCACTGACCTGGTCTATGATGTCGAGTAATCGGAACGATTCTTTTCAAAGGATTGCCGAAACAATCGCGTCTAACTCTCAAAAGGATTCCCGTCCTTATGACCGAACCGGAGGAGTGGGAACTGATCGGCCTTGCGCGGGAAGGTGACTCCCGCGCCTTTGAGGCTCTGGTCACGCGCTATTACGAGACGATGTACGCAATTGCCTATAAATGGACGCGCAATGCCGCCGATGCCGAAGACGTGACGCAGAACGCCTGTATCCGCTTCGCGCGCGGCATCGGCTCGCTGAACAACCCGGCGCTGTTCCGCACGTGGCTCTACCGGCTCGTGCTGAATGCGGTGCGGGATTTCCAGCGGCAGGTCGGGCGCATCCATCTCCACGAAGCCGCCGAAGAAACCGCCCCGCAGCAACCGGGCACGGACGCCTCGCCGGAATCCGCTCTTTACGCAAAGGAAATCCTCGCGGAAGTCTACGCTCTGCCGGAAAAGGAACGCGACGCCGTCTTGCTCGTCTTCGGCGGAGATTTAAGCCACGGAGAGGCCGCGCAAGTGCTTCGCGTCGCGGAATCCACCGTCAGCTGGCGCATCCACAGCGCACGCAAACGACTGGTGAAGAAAATGGAAGGGAAGAACAGCAGGAGGCCCTGCCATGGATGGCCGCGACCTGAAAACCGTGCTTGAAAACGTCAAAACGCCACCTCCCGGCGAAAACGCCCGCAAGCGCGCGGTGAACCTCGCGCTTGCCGAATTCGAACGTACACAAAGAGAAAAGGAAAAAAATTTCAAAGGATCCGGAATCGCCAGCCGTCTAACGGGCATGACAGCTCAAAAACGGAGAGATCCAATGAAGAAGAAATATGTTTATGGCGGTCTTGCCACGGCAATGGTGGTGGTTCTGGCCGCAACGGTGAGCTTCCAGCAATTGCTGGAGAATCCGAAAGGCGGCTTCACCGCAGAACTGACCAAAGTGGACCTCAGCGTTGCGGGAACGCCCGCCGATGAAAACGTTTCGGCGAGCTACCGCTTGCGCATGGCAGAAGCCGACGTGACACGGGTTGAAGAAGCCTTGCGCACAGGACAGAGCGCCCTGCCAACGCCCATGCCACAGAAAGAAATGGCCGCGAACACCGCGGGACGTTCCGCGACAGAGATGCCGCAAAATTTTGTGGCGACCGCTCCGTCCGTCGTCATGGACGACACCGTCCTCCAGCCCGGCTATCAGGACATCGGACGCGATCAGTTCGAGAATTTCGAGGAGAACCCGGTTAAAGTCGTCAGGGAGGAACCCGTTTCGACCTTCTCGGTCGATGTCGATACGGCCTCCTACGCCTTTGTCCGCCGTCAGATCAACAACGGCGTATTGCCGCAGAAGGACGCGGTGCGGATCGAGGAGATGATCAATTACTTCGATTACGACTACCCGCTGCCAGAAACGAAGGAAGAGCCTTTCAAGCCAACGGTCACGGTCGTACCTTCGCCATGGGCGGAAGGGCGCAAGCTCGTCCATATCGGCATCAAGGGCTATGATATCGCGCCGGACGAAAAGCCGAAGAGCAATCTCGTCTTCCTGCTGGACGTTTCGGGCTCGATGAATGCACCGGACAAGCTGCCGCTCCTGAAGAACTCGTTCAAGCTATTGCTCGAGACGCTCGGACCGGATGACACGGTCGCCATCGTTACCTATGCAGGCAACGCCGGGACTGTGCTCGAACCGACAAAGGCATCCGAAAAAGCGAAAATCATGAGCGCCCTTGAAAACCTGAACGCAGGCGGAGCGACCGCCGGGGCCGAAGGCATCCGGCAAGCTTACGGTCTCGCAAAAAGCTCGTTCGACAAGGACGCTGTCAACCGGGTAATTCTTGCCACCGATGGCGATTTCAATGTCGGCATTACAAACCGCGAGGAACTCAAGGACTTTGTCGAGCGGGAAAGAATGTCTGGAATTTTCCTGTCGGTTCTAGGCTTTGGGCAAGGCAACCTTAACGACCACATGATGCAGACTCTCGCCCAGAACGGCAATGGCGTCGCCGCCTACATCGATACGTTAAGCGAGGCGCGCAAGGTATTGGTCGAAGAAGCTTCGAGTACTCTCTTCCCGATTGCGAAAGACGTGAAAATCCAGGTCGAGTTCAACCCGGCCACGGTCGCCGAATACCGGTTGATCGGATATGAAACCCGCGCCCTCAATCGCGAGGACTTCAACAACGACGCGGTCGACGCGGGCGATATCGGCGCAGGCCATACGGTCACGGCCATCTACGAAATCACCCCGGTCGGCGGACCGCGCACGATGGACGAGACTCGTTACGCGCAGGCCGAAGAACACAAGGCAGACACCGATTTCGGCGACGAGTACGGGTTCCTCAAAATCCGCTACAAGAACCCCGACTCGGATACAAGCAAATTGATTACGACGCCGATCCCGGCCAAAGAATTCTCCCCACAAAGAAACGAACGCAGCGCGACGCAGTGGAGAAACACGACGTGGTCCACCGCCGTCGCCGGGTTCGGCCAGATCCTCAAAGGCGGGAAATACACCGGCGATTTCAGTTACGACGACGTAATCGAACTGGCCCAAAGCGCCAAAGGCGACGATCCGTTCGGCTATCGCGCCGAATTCATCAACCTCGTCCGCCTCGCGAAATCGGCAGCCGCCATGGAGAAAAACGCTCCGTAGACGGAAGCATGCCAATAATTGCCGCCACCTTTACAATGCCGCTTAAAGAGCGGCATTTTTTTTGATACCATTCGTCGGAGTACTATTTTGTCGCACCCCGATTCATTTCATCTCGCGGGAGAATTCACTTTGGGCAATTTTGACCGCTTTATCCTGCTGGCATCCCTGTCGATCTTCTTTATCGGCTTCGCCAGCGGCCTCATTAATGTCAATCTCAGACAAAAAGACGCACCACGCAGCGTTATGGTCTCGCCGACAGCGGCATCAATGGTTGTCGAAGATCCCCGTCCAAAAGCGGATAAAATCATCAAGCTCTGTTACTCGGCGGAAAAGTTTATTTCCGATGTGCGCAAGGACAAAGCCGGAGCCGGAGAACGGTTGATGGCAAGAGGGCTGACCGATTCCGGTGAACCAGTTGAGATGTACGTCACGGAAAAGCCAGGCGGCAAGATGGCCTGGTCGGTGTATATCTGGCAGGACACCTCCGAAAAGCAGCCGGAAGTCTGCCGCATCGCTCACGGTCGCGGTCTTGAGATTCTGACCGCCGAAGAGTCCCGCGACATCGAGCCCGAAAGCATTCCCGAGCCGGTTGTGGAACCCGACGATGTTCCGCTGCCCGTCAACCCGCCGGACTACCTCGACGGGATCGGCGAAACCTTCGAACTACAGAGCGTTCCGGACGGCGGCCCTGCCGTAGAACTGCTCCATACCGAATCCGGCGTCACAGTCGACGAGACGCCTGCCGGTGCTGAGCCCGCGGAATCGTCCTCATCAGCCGAGTGATTTGTCGAACCACGACCAATTCCGTCAGGAGAACAGTCTGCGCGTTAGCAGCTTTTCGAGTTCCAGTATCGCCATCACCAGCACCCCGAGCACAAGGATAATCCCGCCCTGCGCCGCTGTCATCGACGCAGAACCGAAGAAAGTGTGCATGAACGGCGCGAAGGTGAAGACGAACTGGAAGGCAATCACGCCGAGCACCGAAAAGACGACGGCCTTCGTGCCAATGATCCCGCGCGGCGTGAACGGGACACCCGCGCTGTAGCGCACACTGAACAGGTAGAAAATCTCCATTACGACAATCGCATTGACCGCCATGGTCCGTGCGACAGCGATATTCTCATCATTTCCGCCGAGCGCATAAAGAAACACGACGGAAATCCCCGCGGCATAAACAACGGCGACAAAGGCGATCCGCCAGACAAGCAGGCGAGAGATTAGCGGCTGGTCCCGCGGCCTTGGCGGGCGGCGCATAACGTCGGGCGCGGAAGGCTCGAAAGCGAGCGCGATGCCAAGCGTCACGGTCGTGACCATATTGATCCAGAGAACCTGCACTGCCGAGATCGGCAGCGTGATTCCAATGAGGATGGCCGCAACGATCACGGTTGCGACGCCAAAGCTCGTCGGCAGCGTCCAGGCGATGACCTTGGCGATATTGTCATACACAGTCCGCCCCTGCCGCACAGCCTCGGCGAGCGTCGCGAAATTATCGTCGGCCAGTATGATCTCGGCGGCTTCCTTGGCAGCCTCGCTTCCTTTCAGCCCCATGGACACGCCGGCATCCGAGCGCTTGAGCGCGGGTGCGTCGTTTACCCCGTCCCCGGTCATGGCGATAATGGCCCCTTTCGCCTGCAACGCCTTGACGAGCCGAAGCTTGTCACCCGGGGAGGTGCGGGCGAAGACGTTGGTTTCCACCGCAGCTTTCGTCAGTTCCTCGTCGCCCATCCGATCAAGGTCGCGCCCCGTCAGCACCTTTTCCGGATGCTCAAGCCCCACTTGCGTGGCAATCGCCGAGGCCGTTCCCCTATGGTCGCCCGTAATCATAATGACACGAATGCCCGCTGCCCGACAGTCCGCAACAGCCTGAACGGCTTCCGCGCGCGGCGGATCGATCAGCCCGACAAAGCCGACAAGACGAAGGCCCTCGCCTATATCCATCTCGCTGATTTCGTCTTTCTTAACGCCGACGGCCTCGGCGAGCGCGAGCACCCGCTGCCCTTCATGAGCCATCTCGTGCGCCTTTTCGTGCCATTTCTTCCCGGCGTCACACATTTCGAGAATGCGCTCCGGCGCGCCTTTCACGAAAACGCGCCGCTCGCCGCGAGGCCCCTCGTTGAGCGTGGCCATATAGCGGTGCGCGGAGTCGAAGGGAATAACGTCAAGCCGCTTCCACTTGTCCCGCACATCTTCGGTCAAACCGGCCTTGAGCGCGAAAGTCACGAGCGCCCCTTCCATCGGATCTCCATTCACCTTCCAGACGCCCTCCTCGTCCTGCCGAAGTTCGGCGTCATTGCACAGCAGCGCCGCCAAAGGCAAATCGCCGATGTCGCCCCCGCCCCTGATGTCGCCTTCCGGTCTGTAGCCGCTGCCCTCGACCGCGAACTCGCCGCCCTCCGTCACGGCGCTCGAGACAGTCATTTCATTGAGGGTCAGCGTGCCAGTTTTATCCGTGCAAATCACCGACACCGAGCCAAGTGTTTCGATAGCGGGCAGGCGGCGAACGATCGCTTTGCGCCGCGCCATGATCTGCACGCCGATGGCAAGCGTGACCGTCATGACGGCAGGCATCCCCTCCGGAATCGCCGCCACCGCGAGTCCGACGACCGCAAGGAAAATCTCCTCGAACGGCATGCCCCGGCCGTAATAACCGAACAGGAGGATCGCGACCGAAAAGAACAGGATTATGCCGGTCAGTACCTTCGCGAACCGGTCCATTTTCTGGATCAGCGGCGTCGTCATCTCCTCCACCGCACCTATCATCCCGGAAATCTGCCCGATCTCGGTCTTCGCGCCCGTCTCCACAACGACGCCCTTTCCGGACCCCGAAGCAACCAATGTGCCGCTGAACCCCATGCAGGAGCGGTCGCCCAGGGGTACGTCTCCGGCGACATGTTTGGCGGTCTTTTCAACCGGCACGGATTCTCCCGTCAGGATCGCTTCCTGCACGGAAAACCCGTGTGCCTTCAGAATACGCAGATCCGCCGGGATCTTGTCGCCCGCCTCGAGCACGACGATGTCGCCTGGCACAAGCTCTTCGCCCGGCACGGCGCGCCGCCGCCCGCCGCGCAAAACATTGGCCGTCGGCGCGAGCATCTGGCGGATCGACTCCATCGCCTTCTCCGCCTTGCCTTCCTGCAAATAGCCGATGATCGCATTAACGATGACAACGCCGAAAATGACCCCCGCGTCCACGAGGTGCCCGAGCAGCGCCGTGATGAGCGCACAAAGAAGAAGTACATAGATCAGCACGTTGTTGAACTGCGAAAAGAACCGCGCAGGCGGGCCGCGTCGCTTTGGCTCCGGCAGCTTGTTCGGCCCGTGCTCGGCAAGGCGCTCCCGCGCCTGCTCCTCGGAAAGGCCCTTCTCGCCGCTCCCGACCGTCTCAAGCGCTTGTTCTCTGGATAGTGTGTGCCACGCGCTTCCCATGTTTTTCTTGTCACCTCGATGTGTTTTGTCCGGGCTCTACCGTGAAATCCGGGCCTTTTGTGGAACGAATCCCGGATCGCCCTGCGGCCGTCCGAAAGAACAATTGAAAATACCGCCCAGACTGCGAAATCCGGAGCGAGTATCAGGAATAACATACACTTAAACGAACAGATGGTTCAGGGGAAATCAGAAATGCTCATAGACCTCCCCTCAGGGAGAAACCGTCTGCCCGTGCGGGCATTCCCATGTCGACGTTATTTTGCGAACGCTCCGGTCTTGCCGAACTGCGCCTGTTTCTGCCGCCATTTCCAGGCGGTGGCGAGGATCTCCTCCACATTTGAGCGGGAAGGATTCCAGTTCAGCAGATTTTTTGCCTTGTCGGCATTCGCCACCAGAATATCGGGATCGCCCGGACGGCGCGGATTAAGCGCCGCTTGTATGGGCTCGCCAGTGACGCGCCTTGCCGCTTCGAGAATTTCCTGTACCGAGCTTCCCTTGCTGGTTCCGAGATTGAGCGTTAGGCTGGAGCCGCCCGCCGCAATCGCTTCCAGCGCCAGAACGTGGGCGTCGGCCAGATCGGTAACATGGATGTAATCGCGCACCGCCGTTCCGTCCGGCGTAGCATAGTCGTCACCGAAGATCTTGAACCCTTCGGCCTCTCCCGCCGCGACGTTCATCAAAATCGGGATGATGTGCGTGTCCTTCGGATAGGCGGTTCCTGACTCGGCCTCCGGATCGGCCCCGGCCGCGTTGAAATAACGCAAAATGGCATGCCGCATCCCGTAGGCGCTCGAAAAATCGCGGATCATGTTTTCCATCGCGAGCTTGGTATTGCCATATGGATTGATCGGTCGCAACGGGTGGTCTTCCGGAATCGCCGCGCAGTCGGGCATTCCGTAGACAGCGGCAGTGCTGGAAAAGACCAGATTGGCGATATCGCGCTCGCGCGCGCATTTCAGAAGGGAGAGCGATCCGCCGACATTGTTGTCGTAATATTTATCCGGCTGCGCAACCGATTCCGCGACCTGAATAAGCGCGGCGAAGTGCATGACGGCGAACGGCTTGTGTTTGTCCATCGCCGCGCCAAGCCGGGCTTCGTCCCGGATATCGCCCTCTTCCAGCGGCCCCCATTTCACCGCCTCGCGGTTACCCGTGTACAGATTGTCATACGTCACCGGCGTATACCCTTTTTCGTTCAGCGCCTTGCAGGCGTGGGAGCCGATATACCCGGCGCCGCCGGTTACGAGTACCGTCTTGTCCATTTGTCCTGAAACTCCGAGTTTGGCCGTTATGGCTCGTCGATTCCGCAGACGAGTGCGGCGGGATTATAAATAAACTTTGTGCCCGTAATATTTTTCCATTTTCTTCATGTCCGCGTTCTCAAGAACGACTCCGAGGATACGATCCGGATCAACTCCGTTTTGAGCAAGATGGAAATTGAGACTGTTGGACAGGGTCTTGCCCCATTCGGCGACAATGAAAAAACTGTCGACCGTCTGCGCGAAGCTGAAAAAATCGGCTGGTGACAGTAGGGCGGGAAGCTCAACAACGACGTAATCGAATTCCTTGCGGCATTCCTCTATAACCCGACCGGCGCTACCGGCGTTCAGGTAAGGAAGGACCTGACCCGCCTCTTCCGCGAAGGAGGCCAGCACAGCGAGATTTCCATTTTTCAGGTTCAGAAGTGCCTCCGAAAGCGCCGCTTTTCCGCTCAGGACATCATCAAGGCTGCGCACAGCACCCTGCTTCCGGTCGCTGACAACCGGGGTCGAACTGCGGATATCCGCGTCGATCAGAACGCAACGAGCCGATTGAGAAAGAAAGAGAGCGAGATTGCTCGCAACAACCGACTTCCCCTCGCCGGGCTGCGCTGCGACGACACCGACGACTTTTCCGCCTTCCCTTTCCGTCCCTTTCTCCGCATGATCCAGCGCGTTTCGAAGAGTGCGGATCGTATCGGAATAGAGAGAAAACGGCTCGGCAACGCTCTGTCCGTGCAGCGCGATCTCGACGGGTCCACGGTTTCCTCCCGATGAGAACTCCAGAACCCGGCGACCCGATTTCGAACGGTCCGGCAGGAAACCAAGGAACGGCCGTCCCGTCTCACGGCGGATTTGTCCCGCCCGGCGGAGCGTATGATCGAAATTCTCACGAAGAATCGCAAGGATCAGCCCAATACCAGCGCCGAAAATAATCGCCGCGCCAACAACAAGCTTTGAACGCGGATGACTCTTGTACGCAGGGGGAACTGCGCGCGTAATGACTCTCGTTTCCGTCACCGGGAACGATTGCTGCATATTAATGGTTTCAAGCTTCTCCAGATAGGAGTCATAAAGTCCGCGGTAGGTCTCCGCTTCCTTTTCAAGGTTGCGCAAAATTCCGAGCCCCGTGTCCGAACTCGGAGGAGGCACCCCGTCCGGCGCATCTGACGTAACCGGCTCCGGTTGCGGGTTTCCACGACGGCTCTCGTTATATCGCACGCGATAGTCCGCGACCGCCTGCTGCGCCTCGATCGCCTGACGGCCAAGCTCCTCGATCTGGGTGCCAAGCCACGATGCCGTGCGGGTGGACATCTCCGCCATCGCGTCCAGCTGGTCCGTGATATACGCCTCGGCATAGGCGTTTGCGATGTCAGCGGAAAGTTGCGGATCTTTCGAGGTATACTGGATTGAGAGAACATAAGTTTCGCCGACACGATCAACACGCAGGCCGGTTCTGAGTTCCCCGGCAATTTGTTCCCGCGCCACCTCGTCTCCGGGCTGTTTAAAAACACCCTTTGCGACGAGCATATCGATTACCTGGTCGGCAACCCGGCGGGAGCGCAACACCTCGACCTCGCTCTCAAGCGCTGCACTTTCAAACGCCATTTGCTTGACGGCGGAGATATCAGAAACGGCCTGCGTGACGCTGCGGTCGAGCAACACGAGCGTTCTCGCCGTGTAGAGTGCAGGGGCCGTCAGGACATAGGCCAGCGCAAGCCCCAGAAAGGCGGCAATCACCGCGCCGATCATAAGCTTTTGCCGCCGGACAATCAGGCCCAGCCGTTTCAGGTCAATGATGTCGTCGGTCTGCATCGAAATTTCCTCAAGTATTGCTGTCAGATATTCGGGTCGCCGCTGGTGGGCGGAACTGTCGCCAGTTCCTGATCCTTATCCGATTTTTCCCGGATTTGCTTCTGTTTTTGCAAAATCTTCGCTTCGTAGGCTTCCTCGCGCAAACATTGCATGTAGCCGTGAAAACCAGTCGTCCGGAAAATGTCTATTCCCGCATCCGACTTCACGGAATAAATGAACATGCCAACCGGAACCGTGCTAGCCAGATACACGACCAGCAGAATCAGTGCGAAAAGGAACGTTCTCGCACTGCGAACCACCCACGATTTCGGCTTCGAACTGTCCAATGTTCCATTCCCTCAGGCCGAAACCTTCCCGATCTCTTCGATCTCTGCAAGAATTTCGTTATAAAGCCTCACGCTGCCGCTCACGCGCGGATCGCAGGAAACGGACGCAGCGCGACCATAAGCATCGACGTAGCGCTCGATATCCTCTTCCCGGCATATCCCCATCTGCTTTTCGAAAACGACGCAAAGCTCGTCCGTCAGGTTCGCCATGCAGTGGATCGCATGCAACGGGACGATCACGCTCTGCCCAGGCCGGAGTTCAATACGCTTGCCGTCGACAATGACAGTCAGCAGCCCCTCGCGGACGACCCACAATTCCCGGCGGAGTCTGTGGGACTGAAGCGAAAGAATTTTGCCGGGATTGACACGTATTTCTTTTTCGCAGAAACCCTCGCCATCCTCACACGCACCAACCCCCGTCACAAGATACGAACCCCAGGGACGCTCGTCGCCTTCACCGACGCGATACTCCGTCATCGTGTTGATATCATGAATATTTTCGCACAACAATCCCATCTTCACCCCCTCTTGGTTCCATAAAATAACGGTCGCCTCAAATGCGGAAGGCCCCCCCTATACGACAATTTCTTCGGCATTTCTATATGAAAATCGCTGCCGCGTCGCAACACGCATTCCAGCCGTCGTGCCTGTCCGCAAAAAATCGGCCTTGTATTTTCGGACGGCGTTTGATAGCGAAGCAGCAATCTTTTCAAGGAGCCCCTGATGAACCACACCGTTATTCCGGTCATTTTGTGCGGAGGATCGGGCACACGCCTTTGGCCCGCGAGCCGGGAACGATTTCCGAAGCAGTTCCTGAAACTGATCGGCGGCAACTCGCTGCTTCAGGAGACAGCCCAGCGGGCACACGCCATCACAGGCGCGCCATGGGACAACCTCCTTACCGTCACGCTCGGAGCGCTGGGCGATCAGGTGCGAACGCAACTTGCGGAGATCGATCCGGTCGCCGCGCGCCACATCCTCTCAGAACCGTGTGCCCGCAACACGGCCGCCGCGGTTGCTTTCGCCGCGCTGTACATCCGCGCGCATTTTGGAAAGGACGCCTTCGTCTGGATCCTGCCTGCCGATCACCATATCGGACATACGAACGTTCTGGCCGAGGCATTCCACGAGGGACTGGCCGCTGCCGGCGACGGCCACCTCGTCACGTTCGGCATCCAGCCGACCCGGCCCGAGACTGGCTACGGCTATATACGCTCTGGCGACCGGCTCGGCGAAAGGGGCTTCAAGGTGGATTCCTTCGTTGAAAAGCCGGACCTCAATACAGCAAAAGCCTATCTCGATTCGGGTGATTATCTCTGGAACAGCGGCATGTTCCTGTTCCGCGCGGGCGATGTCCTTAATGAATTCGACGTACTGGCGAAGGACATCCTGTCCGGCGTCGAGAAGGCGATGGCATCCGGGGAGGAAAACGCGCCCGACGCCGCGCGCTACAACGCCATTCCGTCCGAGCCTTTCGACAAGGCTATCCTGGAGAAGAGCGGAAAGGTCGCCGTCGTTCCCTGCAACCCCGACTGGTCCGACATCGGCTCGTGGGAAAGCCTTTGGGAAATCCGGGCGAAAGACGGCAACGGCAACGTCACCGATGGGGAAGTGGTGTACGAGAGCACACACAACTGTCTGATCCAGAGCCGGGACCGCCTGATCGCCTGCGCCGGGCTTGAAAACATCGTGGCCATTGATACCGGCGATGCCATTCTGATCGCCGACCGAAGGAACGGCGACGCAATCAAGGCGCTCGTCTCGGAAATGAAAAAGCGGGGCCGGACCGAGTTGATCGACCCGCCACCGGAGGATTCCTCAGGGGACCGGAACAATCGATGAGCGTCACGTCAAAATGGCTCTGCCCGCGGGAGGCAAGAAAAATGATCCCCTGCCGAAAGCCGGGCTTGATTTCCCATAGCGCCCACCCTATAACCGCCGCATGAAAATAGCTGTACTTCATGACTGGCTTGAGACCTATGCCGGAGCAGAGCGGGTTCTCGAGCATATTTTCAGGATATACCCGGATGCCGACCTGTATTCGCTGGTCGACTTTTTGCCAGACGAGAAGCGCGGCTTCATCGGCGGCCGGAGGGCAAAGACAAGCTTCATTCAGTACCTGCCGCTGGCGCGCCGCTATTTCCGCCACTACCTGCCGCTTTTTCCGCTGGCGGTGGAACTGCTCGATCTGAAAAAATACGATCTCATTATTTCGAGTTCCTACTGCGTCGTCAAAGGCGTGAGAATTCGCGAGGGCCAGACGCACATCTGTTACTGTCACTCGCCCGTCCGCTACGCATGGGACATGCAGGAAGAATACCTGTCGACGACCGGCAAGGGAAAAGGGCTGCAAGGCGCCCTCATTCGTTTTTTCCTCGGACGCCTGCGCGAGTGGGACAAAAGGACCGCTCAGCGCGTTACCTCATATGTTGCCAATTCAAACTTCATCGCACAGCGCATTCGCAATTGTTACGGCCTGGAATCCACGGTCATCCATCCTCCCGTGGCAACGCAGGACTACGGGCTCTGCACGGAGAAGGAAGATTTCTATTTCACCGCCTCGAGAATGGTTCCGTACAAGAAGCTTCCGCTGATCGCCGAAGCATTTGCACAAATGCCGGACAGGAAGCTCGTTATCATCGGCGAGGGACCGGAGGCTGAAAAAGTTTCTGCGATTGCAGAAAAGGCGTCCAACATCGATTATCTTGGCTACCAGCCCTTCGCTGTCCTCAAGGAGCATATGGCCAAAGCCCGCGCCTTTGTCTTCGCGGCGCAGGAGGATTTCGGTATTATGCCGGTCGAGGCTCTGGCCAGCGGAACACCGGTCATCGCTTACGGGAAGGGCGGTGCTCTCGATAGCGTCACCCCGGAAACCGGCCTGTTCTTCGACGAACAGACGCCGCAGGCGATTGTGGGCGCTATCGAGGCGTTTGAAAAAAGAGAAACCATCTCGCCTGCCGCCTGCCGCAAACAGGCAGAGAGATTCTCCGAACGCATTTTTCAGACCCGGCTGAAGGCCCATGTCAACGCTGTTCTCTCTTCCGGCCTGTCGGAACAGGAAGCCCCGGAAGAAGAGATGGACTCAGCAAGCCCCGTGGCCGCGTAAGGTACCAAAATGTTTTACAAAGCCAATCGGCATTGAGACTGCCTGACTGACTGGCCTTGCCGAAGACTTCGGCCAAAATCAAGTATATCTTTTTCAAAACCAAACTTTCACAGCAATTTTTTGTTGTTTTCGTAACGCCAATCGGCTACAAGCGCATCGGAGATTCCCCCACATCGTTCCGGAGCCTGAAACATGACGCGAATCCAGCCAAATACCGAAGCCTTCGAACGCGAAATTTTTGTATCCGAAAGCGGATTTCGCGAGTACGACGCCCGCTGGCTCTACCCCGAACAAATCAATCTGCGAGGCTTCCAGGCGCTCGGATCCGCCATCGGCCAGATCGTTCACGAAAAAAAGATTCGCCCGGACGTCGTTGTCGGCCACGACTACCGGTCATACAGCGCTGCCGTGAAGCACGCAGTGATCGTCGGCCTCATGAATGCAGGTTGCCGTGTTCACGATATCGGACTGGCGCTCTCCCCGGTCAGCTATTTCGCGCAGTTCGAACTTGACTGCCCGGCCGTCGCCATGGTCACGGCAAGCCACAATGAGAACGGCTGGACCGGGATCAAGATGGGCATCGAACGCCCGCTGACCTTCGGGCCGGACGAGATGGGCCTGTTGAAAGAGATTGTCCGGGAAGGCCGCTATGAAAGCCGTCCGGGAGGATCCTGCCGCTACGTTGCGGACATGAAGGACCGTTATGTCGCCGATCTGGCCAAGGACGGTCCGATGAAGCGCAAGCTTCGGGTCGTGGCGGCCTGCGGGAACGGCACGGCCGGGGTCTATGCGCCAGAGGTTCTGGAACGCATTGGCTGCGAGGTCATTCCGATGGACTGCGATCTCGACTACAACTTCCCGAAATACAACCCCAACCCTGAAGACATGGCTATGCTGCACGCGCTTCGGGACCGGGTTCTCGAAACAGGCGCGGATATCGGATTCGCGTTCGACGGCGACGGGGATCGGTGCGGCGTGGTAGACAATACGGGACAGGAAATTTTCGCGGACAAGATCGGCGTTCTGATCGCCCGCTACGCGTCCGAAGTCACCGGCAGGAAGCAGTTTGTCGTCGACGTGAAATCGACGGGCCTCTACCAGACGGATCCCGATTTGTTGCGCCTCGGCGCGAAAACCGATTACTGGAAGACTGGCCACTCCTACATCAAGCGCCGGGTTCACGATCTTGACGCGCTGGCCGGTTTTGAGAAAAGCGGCCACTTCTTTTTCAACGCGCCGATCGGTCGTGGCTACGACGACGGCCTTCTTTCTGCTGTCACGATCTGTCGCATGATGGACGCGAACGGAAACAAGACGCTCGCCGACCTTCGGGAAAGCCTGCCGAAAACATGGAGTTCGCCGACCATGTCCCCGAAATGTGCGGACGAATCAAAGTACGAGGTGGTCGACAGGCTGGTCGCGCTCTTCGCAGAAAAGAAAAACGCGGGCGAGAAAATCCTCGGCAAGTCGATTGCGGAAATCGTCACGGTAAACGGAGTCAAGGTCGTTCTCGAGAACGGCACGTGGGGCCTGATCCGCGCATCGTCGAACAAGCCGGGCCTCGTCGTCGTTGTCGAGAGCTCGATTTCCGAAGATGACATGCGAGCCATGTTCCAGGAACTCGACAGCGTTCTTTCGACGTTGCCCGAGGTGGGAGAATACGACCAAAAACTGTAACCGGCTGATACCAATTTTTTTATGGGGGTGGCACTGTGAGCGCAGATATTACAAGCAATCTTGACCGGGACTGGCCGGACAGGCCGACATTGACCCGGCACATCGTCGGAAACCATTTTCAGGCCATTCTGGGGCTTCTGGACCTTCTGGCCCTTATAGCGGCGTTTCAGGCAGCGATGTTCATTTCGGAAATCGCTGTCGAGCGTTTCGGAACCTCGTCTCTTGAGGAGTTCTACCGCACGGCAGGCTCCCATCAGATCGTCTATTTCGTGCTGTCAAGCGCGATTTTGCTCTATTTCTATCTCGGTGGCCACTATACGCGACGCGTTCCCTGGTGGAGCCAGATCCGGCACATCGTGAAGATCTTCGCGATCGCACTTATCATCGACGGCTTCGCAAGCGCGGTTCTGGGACTTTACTATTCGCGCGTCCTGATCGTCACGAACTGGTCCTTTGCATTCGCGTTCGTCCTTATGGTTCGGTTCGCGGGGAACCGGATCAAGAGCGCCGCTCCCGCCTGGAAGCTACCGACAGTGATTATCGGCGATGGCGACACGGTCGTCGACACGCTTCACGCGCTTTCCTCGGACCCCGGCATGGGACTGGAAGCGCGCGCCGTTCTGCTGCGGGACAAAAATCCCGGCGCCTGCGACCGCGAGGATTTCCCGAAACCTTTCCGCAACGTCGAGGTCCGCGACGGGCTTAACGGGTACGAAGAGTTTATCCGCCGCAATCCGCATTTCTTCTACATAGTATCGCTGGAAACCTTTAGGGGTGACAGACGGGACAGCCTTCTCGACCTTCTCGGCTCGCTGGGGGCGGATTTTGCGCTTATTCCGGCGACTTCCCGGGTAAGCCTTTACAATACCGAGCCGGTTTATTTCTTCGGCAATGACGTCATGCTGCTGCGTCCGAGGTTCCGGATTGTCTCGCTTCCCGGACGTCTCGTGAAGCGCGCGATGGACATCGTCGGATCCCTGATTGCGCTTGCGATCTTCGCCCTTCCGATGGCCGTCGTAGCGGTCATGCTCAAGGTCGAAGGACAGGGCGGAACGCCTTTCTACGGCGGCATGCGGGTCGGCAAGGACGGAAAGCTGTTCCGTTGCTGGAAATTCCGCTCGATGGAACCCGGCACCGATCACCTTCTGCACGAACGGCTGGCGAGCGATCCCCAGGCTAAAGCCTACTGGGACCGCTATTTCAAGCTGCCAGACGATCCTCGCGTTCAGACCCGGACGTCCCGGTTTATCCGCAAGGCCAGCATCGACGAGATTCCGCAGCTTCTGAACGTTCTGAAAGGCGACATGAGCCTTGTCGGCCCGCGCCCGATCCTCGAAAATGAAATCGCGGCCTATGGTCGGCAATATCCAGCCTATACGGCTGTTCGCCCCGGAATCACCGGTCTCTGGCAAGTCAGCGGGCGTAATGAAGCCAGCTTTCAGCAGCGCGTTCAGTGGGACAGCTGGTATGTCCGCAACTGGTCCCTGTGGGGCGACATCGTCATAATCCTCAAGACCATCAAGGTCGTGCTGAGCAAAGCCGGGGCAAGCTGAGACAAGCAGCCCGGTCACCAATGGCGGGAAAAACCCTGAACTCTCCCCATTTTTTCCGAATCGTTGGCGGGGAGTGTTGAAAATCCTTATACAGGGCTGATTTAGGTAAGGAATCGGGGTTTTTCCTAGCGT
>RZZS01000028.1 GCA_009929775.1 Alphaproteobacteria bacterium | reverse complement strand
GACGAGGCCTTCCTCCTCGAGGGCGTCGCCATGAACCGCAAGCTCGCGGAAGCGGGGCTCGAAAAGGGCGTCGGGGCCGGGTTCGGCGTCGCGTACCGCGAAATGGCGAAGGGAAACCTCGTGCTGAAGGCGAAGTCCTATACGGCCGCCGCGTCCGACGCGCGAATGGGCGGGCTCGGGTTTCCCGCGATGAGCTGCGCGACGAGCGGCAACGTCGGCATCACGGCCATGCTTCCGCTCGTCGTCATGGCGGAGGAACTCGGGCGTGGCGAGGAGGAGATGCTGCGCGCCGTGGCGCTCAGCTATCTGCTGACGATTCTCATGAAGAGAGGGGTGAGCCTCATGACAGGCCAAGACCTTTCCGGTTCCGCCCTCCGTTGCGTCGTCGTCAGCGACGGTATCCGAGGCCATCTCCATCAGGCACGGGGCGTGGCGCTCTGGATCTCGCGCCGTTTGTCGTTGCAATCCTCGAGCGTAAACGCAAGATTCCGGGCCTCTTCCGGGTCATCCGTGCAGAGAAGGCGCGCCCCGAGGTCAGACCGGTGCACCCGCGAACCGGCATTGATGCGCGGACCGAGCGCAAAACCGCAATGGTAAGGCGTAATCTCTCCGCTTAGCCGCGCCGCCGAGGCCAGCGCCCGGATCCCGGCATTCGCGGTCGTCGCCATCCGCGCGAGCCCCGCCCGGACAAACAAACGATTCGGACCGGTCAGCGGCACCATATCACAAACGGTGCCAAGAGCGACAATGTCGAGCCAGTCCCTGAGAGGCGGCTCGTCCATGCCTTTCGCCTCGAAAAAACCGCGCGCGCGAAGACGGTTATTGACGGCCACACAGGTAAGGAACGTCACGCCGACCGCGGCAAGCGCGTCAAACCCGGACTCGTCGTCATGGCGCTTCGGATCGATCAGGTGATCGGCTGGTGGAAGGCGGTCTTCCGTCTCGTGGTGGTCGAGGATCACGAGGCAGAGCTCCATCGCCTTCGCGGTCTCGACCACGTCGAATGCCGTCGCACCGCAATCGCACAGAACGACAATCTCCGCCCCGCCGCCTTTCAGCTTTGCAAGCGCCTCCGCATTCGGACCGTACCCCTCGCTCAGCCGATCGGGGATATAAATTTCCGGGTTCAGGCCGAAATGGCGCAAAAAACGGCACAGGACCGCCGAAGACGTTGCGCCGTCTACATCGAAATCACCAAAAATCGCGATCGTGCGCCCTTCCTCGATCCACCCGGCCATGTCGTCCGCAAGCTCTGCCATTCCCTTGAGGGCGAAGGGATCCGGAAAATCGGTCCGAAGCGAGGGGTTGAGAAACGAAGCCGCCCGGTCGACGCTTACGCCGCGGCTGACAAGAATCCGCGCAACGAGTTCGGGAACGCCATGCACGCGCATCATGTCGCCGGTCGCCTGAAGATCGGGACAGGAGACGACCCAGCGCGATTTCATCAACGAGCAGCCAACCTCAAACACGGCGGGTATCCCTTCGTCTACCGAAACGGTTCGAACTCTTCGATTCGAAGGATGCAGGGCGCTTCGAGCACGGTCTGGAGTTGTGCGATTTCCTCGCAGGCCCTGGCGATATCGACTTGCGGGGCCTCATGGGTCGTCAGAACGACGGACACCGCCTGTCCCGGAGCCCGTCCGCGTTGAAGCATGGCCTCGATGGAAACCCGGTGATCGCGCAGGATCGCTGAAACGTCGGCGACGACGCCGGGCTGGTCGAGCACTTCGAGGCGAAGATAAAAACGGTCTCGCAGCGCCCCGACATCGATCCATCGCGGTGTGCCAAGCGCCGCCACAGGCACTCCGTAAACCGGTAGCATCCGCCCGCGCGCGGCATCGACAATGTCGCTCACAACCGCAGACGCCGTCGGTCCGGCCCCCGCCCCGCGCCCGATGGCAAGCCCCTGACCGATCCTGTCTCCCTCGACCTGAACGGCGTTAAAAACCCCCTCGATCGAACCCAGCGCACTGGCTCCCGGCACGAGGCAGGGCTCGACCATCTGGACGATCCCCTCATCCCCGCCATCGGCCGAGCGGCGGGAGATGCCGAGCAACCGGACGACATAGCCGAGATCGCCCGCATACTGGATATCCGTTGCCGTAATGCGGCGAATTCCGTTGACTTTCAGTTTCTCGAAATCCGGGCGAATGCCGAAAGCCAGCCCGGTCAAGATCGACAATTTATGCGCGGCATCGATACCGTCGACATCGAAGGTCGGATCGGCCTCGGCATAGCCTTGCGCCTGCGCCTCCGCGAGAACATCGTCGAACGAGCGACCGCTGTGCTGCATCTCGCTGAGGATATAGTTGCAGGTCCCGTTCAAAATGCCGTAAACCGCGTCGATGCGGTTTCCGACGAAGCCCTCGCGCAAGGACTTGATAATCGGAATGCCGCCCGCAACCGCCGCCTCGTAAGCGAGGACCGCGCCATTCTTTTCTGCAATCTCCGCGAGCGAAAGCCCGTGGCGGGCGATCATCGCCTTGTTCGCCGTCACCGCCGCGCGACCTTTCTCAAGAGTCCGGCGCACGAGCGACAGCGCCGGATCGCCCTCCCCGCCCATCAGTTCGACGACAGCGTCGCAATCCTGCTCCGCAAGCGCCATCGGATCGGCCACGAACGCGCAGCCTTCCATACCGAGTTCTTCAATCCGCGACGTCTCCCGCGCACAAGCCGCGACGATTTCCACAGGCCGTCCGGCACGCGCGGCGACAAGGTCGCCGTTCTCCTGCAAAAGCTTCACGACTCCCGAACCGACGGTCCCAAGACCGGCAAGAGCAATTCGAAACGCGTCTGACATTCTTCGCGGTCTCCCAAAAATCAACGGCCCGCAGCGCAAACGACACGGGCCGTGCTGTTGTCAAATGAAGGCTACGACGAAACTCCGCCTAATAGCCCTGATGAATTTCAACCCTGCGGGCAGCTTCCGGCTCCGTCCTTCCGTCCGGATTCCCGGGCGGGACATTGTCACCAAAAGCGCATGTCTTGATTTTTTCCGGCGGCACGCCCTCGCGGATCAGCGCCGTACTGACGTTATAGGCGCGGTCCATTGATTTCCGAAGATTCACAATGTCACGCTCGGAAGGTGTATCAACGTCCGCAGCCTGACTCGCGTGCCCCTCCACAACAAGCGGCGTACCGGTGACCTTCACCTCCTCGGCGACCTCGGTCAGAATCCTGCGACCACGACCGTCGATCTCGGCCGAATCGTGACCGAAATAGACAGTCTCGGGGTCGGCACTTGAAGGCGGCGGCGTAAGTTGCGGAGCGCTCTCGACTATGGGGGGCGGAGCCTGAAATCCGGCGCCACCGAACGGAGACGGGAAAGCCTCTCGCGCCTGGATCGGAGGCATGATACCGGCGAGCCCGCGGCTATCCGGATAGGGCCGCTGAAGACTCCCCTCAAAAGGAAAAACCTCGACATCCGGATCCACACTCGCCGGAACCCCCGGTGTGTCGGTACGCGGCAGACGCCGCCCGACTACGGGAGCCGGATCGTCCAGACTGAACAATTCGACGCTGTCGCTATGGACGATATCAGCAAAATCAAAGGTCTCCACCGCAGACGGGTTCATTCCGGGCAGAGGCGCAAGCGTTGGCGGCAGACGCATGCCTTCTCCGTCCTCATGACCCGTGAGACGACGCTCTTTGGGCGCCGTCGGGGCGCGAAGAATGACTCCGTGTCCGTATACCGTTTCCGAGCCGTCCGTACTCCGATCAAAGAGCGAATCCATCGACTCGCATCCAGCGAGTCCAAGGGCCGCGAGGGCCAGCAAGGCTGTGTGTCTCAGACTAAACAAAGAGGCCTCCGTTAACGGCTTTTCGGCTATCGTAGCCGCACTGGTACCGGCATGCAAGCCGCGCAACAGAAATATCCCGGGCCTTCGCGGCCCGCGATCAGGCCGCCAGCAGGACAAGACCAGCCACAGCCATGGCAGCCCCGCCAAAGCGGACGGCGCTACGAAACGCCTGCTTCGTCCCGGCAAGCCCAATTCCAATCCCCAACCCGTGAAGCGCGGCCGTCGCCGCGACAAACCCGAGCCCGTAGGTCATTCCGAGCGCTGTCCCAGGCATTTCTGTCCCGTGCGCATGGCCATGCATCAGCGCGAAAAACCCCACGATCGCAGCCACGACCGGCGTGGCGAACCGCGCATCGAACGCGACCAGCGCCCCCAGCACAACAACAGAAAGCGCGATTCCCAGTTCAACAAAGGGCAAGGGAACGTTTGCAACACCGAGAACACCGCCCAGCACCATGACACCAACGAACGCAAGCGGCACGATCCAAAGCGCGCGACCGCCCCTGAGCGCAGCCAGCATGCCAACCGCAACCATCGCCAGAAGGTGGTCGATCCCGTGCAACGGGTGAGAAATGCCGGCGGCCAACCCGAAGACAGCCCCGGCCCCGGTATGGGCCTGCGCCGGAGCCACCGCAAAAACCAGCGCCACCATCAGCAAAAATCGTGTCATTTGAAATCTCCTTCCAGAATCATCCCTGAAAGTATCGACCGGCACGGAAACACATAAACCTGCAAAAATGTCGCACCGAACGGCTTATCCCTGCTGCGCCTTGTACTGTCGGGCAAGATCGGCATAAAGCCTGGCCGAATGCTCGATATAGCGCAGTTCATCGCCGGTCAGCCCGCGCATAAAGCGTGCCGGTCGCCCGCCCCACAGCTCGCCGCCGGGAATGATCTTTCCCGGCGTAACCAGCGCCCCGGCTGCGACCATGGCCTTTTCCTCAATGACCGCCCCGTCCATCACGCAGGCCTGCATGCCGACGAAACCGCCATCTTTGACAGTGCAGGCATGAAGAATTGCCCCGTGACCAACCGTGACGTCGTCACCGAGAACTGTCCCGTAACGCTGCGAGGCGACGTGAAGCACCGAATTGTCCTGTACATTCGTGCGCGCGCCGATGCGAATATGGTTAACATCACCGCGAATCGTGCATCCGAACCAGACACTGCTCCCCGGCCCGATCTCGACATCGCCGATAATACTGACATTCGGCGCGATATAGGCGCTCTGGGCAATCAGCGGGTTTTTGTCCTTGTAGGGAAGAATAATCATCAGAGCCTCACAACGCATTATTACGGCATCGGAACATTTCGGCACAACGTATCGATATCCGCAAAAAACTGGGGCGCTAATGCGTCCCGGCCCATTTTCGCTGTGCGGCACACTCGTTCCCACAAAGCGAATATAGCGGTATATAAGAAAAAGCGCCCCGTTGCCAAGGCGCTTTCCGAAGAAATCAGACAGTTCAGGCGTAAGAAAAGCCTTAACGCTTTGCCCACTGCTTGGAACGGCGAGCCTTGTGCTTGCCGACCTTTTTCCGCTCAACCTGACGCGCATCGCGGGTCAGCATTCCGGCATGCTTCAGGGCCGGACGCAGGGACGGGTCGAAATTCTCCAGAGCCCTTGAAATCCCGTGGCGAACCGCACCCGCCTGCCCCGAGAGTCCGCCGCCGGTGACGGTGCATGTGACGTCAAATTTGCCGACTCGCCCGACCACCAGGAAGGGCTGATTGAGGACCAGACGTTGCGTCTGGCGTGCAAAATAAACGCTTTGCTCCTTGCCATTGACCACGACTTTGCCAGAACCCGGCTTGATCCAGACGCGGGCAATCGCGTTCTTGCGGCGACCGGTGGCATAGGCGCGGCCCTGAGCATCGATTTTGGGCTTGCGCTCTTCGGCTTGCGGCGCTTCTGCGGCAACGTTCTTCAGATCCGACAGATCCTTTTTTTCAGCTTCGGCCATAATAATCAGCCTCTCTTGTTCTTGGAGTTGAGCGACGCGACATCCAGCACTTCGGGCTGCTGCGCTTCGTGGGGATGTTCGGTGCCAGCATAGACGCGCAGATTGCGAAGCTGCTGGCGGCCGAGTGGGCCTTTCGGAAGCATGCGCTCGACGGCCTTCTCGACCACACGCTGCGGATGCTTGCCGCTCAGGATCTCGCCCTTCGATCGGCCCTTGATGCCGCCCGGATAGCCGGTATGCCAATAGAAGATGTCCTGCTCGCGCTTGCGGCCCGTAAGGCGGACCTTGTCGGCGTTGATGACGATGATGTTGTCGCCGCAATCGATATGCGGCGTGAAAGACGGCTTGTGCTTGCCGCGAAGGCGCAGCGCCACAAGACTGGCGAGGCGGCCGAGAACGACGTCCTGAGCATCGATCAGGATCCATTTCTTCTCAACCTCGCTCGGTTTCGCAGAGTACGTTTTCATATTTTCAAAATCCCGGTTCTTGTCCCTTGTGGACAGATTGATAGCCTGTTACCAAAGTGCTTTGGATGCGTGTATATGGCGGATCGCACCCCCGCCTGTCAACATCTATTTTCGATTTGAAAAACAACCCTGTAACAGATTGGTATTATAATACCGCCCGGTGAGCACCATGAACGATCAGAAAAAATCCCAAGGCTTTGAAACGCTGTCCATCCATGCGGGATGCGCGCCCGATCCGGCCACCGGCGCGCGCGTCACGCCGATCTGCCAGAACACCTCCTACGTCTTCGACAGCGCAGAGCACGCCGCGAACCTCTTCGCCCTGAAGGAGACGGGATACATCTATTCCCGCCTTACCAACCCGACCGTTATGGCGCTCGAGCAGAAAATAGCCGCGCTCGAAGGCGGCGCGGGCGCAACCTGCACGTCCTCGGGCCACGCGGCGCAAATGCTCGCCCTGTTCGCGCTGTTGAACGAGGGCGACGAATTCATTGCCGCGCGTCAGCTTTATGGCGGCTCGATCAACCAGTTCAAGAACGCCTTTCCGCGCGCCTGCGGGTGGAAATGCCACTTTGTCGATGCGACCGAACCCGAAGCCTTCCGGCGGGCGATCACGCCAAAAACCAGGGCGATTTTCATCGAGAGCCTCGCCAACCCCGGCGGAATCGTTACTGACATCCGCGCGATTGCCAATGTCGCGAACGAGGCGGGCGTTCCACTGATCGTCGACAACACGATGGCCACGCCCTACCTGTGCCGCCCGTTCGAGCACGGCGCGCATATCGTCACCTATTCGACGACCAAGTTTCTTTCCGGTCACGGGAATTCGCTCGGCGGCGCACTCGTCGACAGCGGGTCCTTCAACTGGCTCGGCCATGCGGACAAGTACCCTGCCCTCGCGCAACCGGAGCCCGGCTATCACGGCCTCAATTTCGCGGAAACCTTCGGGCCGATGGCGCTTACCTTTCACGGACACGCGGTCGGCCTGCGCGATCTCGGCTGCTGCCAGCAACCGATGAACGCGTTTCTGACCCTCACCGGCATGGAAACCCTCGCCTTAAGGATGGAGCGGCATTGCCGCAACGCGCAAGCCGTTGCCGAGTTCCTCGAGACGCATTCGAAAGTCAAATGGGTCCAATATGCGGGCCTGAAAGAAAGTCGTTTCCGGTCCCTGGCGCAGACCTACCTGAGAGACGGCATGGCCGGAAGCGTCTTTACCTTCGGCCTGAAAGGCGGCTTTGAAGCGGGCGTCCAGCTCGTCGAAAGCGTGAAACTCATCAGCCACCTTGCCAATATCGGCGATACCCGTTCCCTCGTCATCCACCCGGCCTCGACCACCCACGCCCAGCTCACGGATGAACAACGCGAATCCGCAGGTGCCGGACCGGACGTCATCCGGATTTCGGTCGGACTGGAAACGGTAGCGGACATCATCGCCGATCTGGATCAGGCGCTGTCGGGTTAAGCGGGCGTTTCGGTTTCGGCCTCGATCCATTGCAGGAACGGGCCGTGCCCTCCGGCAAGCGGCCAGGCGACGATGCAGGGCGTCTCATAGCTGTGCAACGCGCAGATTTCCGCCCGCACCGGCTCTAACAGATCGACGCGGGTCTTGAGGATCATCGCCTGCTCCTCCTCCGCGACGATGTCGCCCTTCCAGCGATACATCGCCGTGTGCGGCGCGAGCAGGTTCGCGCAGGCGATCAGTTTCTTTTCCAGCAGCGCGCCCGCGATCCGCCTTGCTTCGTCCGCATCGCGCGCGGTCACGTAAATCATGATCGCGCTCACGACCGCGTCCCGTTCATGATTGCGAGTATTGTTTCAACGATTTTCGGCTCGGTGCGCGTATGACCGGTCTCCGGCAACACATGCAGCCGCGCCCACGGGCAGGTTTTCTTGAGCGTGTAAGCATGCTCGACGTCGCACAACAGATCGTTTTCCCCGTGGACGATATCGAGCGGAATTTCCTTCAGCTTCGCCATCCCCTCCAAAAGATATTTACGATTGCCCGGCTCGTACTCGTGCCGGACGAAATGGAAAAACAGCCGGGAAATGGCCAGATTCGACTCTGGATTGGCGCGGATTTTGTCGAGCACGCTCTCATCTGGATAGCAGGAAGCGATGGAAATGTCCCAGAGCGTGAACCGGGTCGCCGCTTCAAGTGCGACGCATTCGGGCCGGCTAAAAAGAGCTTCATAGTACACTTCAAAATTATTCCCGATCAACCTGTTCTCTGTGACAAATTCCCATTCGGAAAATTGCGGCCAGTAGTCGTTGCGTCCCGGACGACCCTGTTCCGTGATCAAAAGCGATGTCTCCCTGTCGGCGAACATCAACCCTCGCAGAACCAGACGGCTGACGTTTTCCGGATGCGCAATGGCGTAAAACATCGCAAGCGCCGCGCCCCACGACCCGCCAACAACGGCCCATCGCTCGATGCCCAGATGCACCCGCAGGCGTTCCATATCGGCGACGAGTTGCGCGATGCCGTTATCGTAAACGGACGCGTAAGGCTCGCTCCGCCCCGCCCCGCGCTGGTCGAACAAAACGATCCGGTAGGTTTCGGGGTCGTAAAACCGCCGGTCGTCCGGGCTCAGGCCCGCCCCCGGCCCGCCATGGGCCTGCACGACCGGAATCCCGTCCGGATTACCCGATTGCTCGTAATACAGGCGGTGCCCGCCGGGAACAGGGAGAAAGCCGTCTGAATAGGGGGAAACGGGAGGGAACATCGGTCACCATATGCTGAAATCGTGCTCCAAGTATGACAGCAGAGAGATCACAGAGAACACGAAAATCGTTTCAGCGAAATTCTTCAAACCGGACTGGCATAAGCCAGCCGAAACCCGAAAGGGCGAAGGCTGGTCGGGGCGACTGGATTCGAACCAGCGACCCCTTGCACCCCATGCAAGTGCGCTACCAAACTGCGCCACGCCCCGACGGTTCGAGAGAAACTTATAGCACCGCCTGAACAGAAATTTCAAACCCTTCCTGCACAGACGGGAATTTTTTGACGACGTTATAGAACGCCAAAACACGTGAAGCATCATCTTACCACGGCGAATACGGCGAACGCGGCAGCGTCAATGAGCGCCACAGCGTCGTCCGCTCTCTGCTACGCCGTGCTCACTGCGATTGCCGTGGTAAATGAATTTTCTCATGCCCGGCGCAACTCGACGGGACAGCCGGGCGGTACGAAAATCAGGACGCGCGAACCATCTCCCGCATTTCGCGCAGTTCGCCGAGCATGTCCTCAAGAACGGCCCTGTGGCGATCCGACAGGCCGCGATGCGGGGCAGCCGGCGTTTGCGGCGTCAGAGGCAGCGATGATTGAGACGGCTGGGGCAACTGGGTCGCTACAGGCGGTTGCTGCTGGACCTCGTTTGCAGCGGCCTGTTGCTGGACGATCTGCTGTTTGCCCTGCCCGCGCAAAAGCTTCTGCACGCCCTTGATCGTGTAACCTTCGGTATAGAGAAGCGTATGGATCCGCTTGAGGAGTGCGACGTCCTCGGGCCGGTAGTACCGACGACCGCCACCGCGCTTCAGGGGCTTGATTTGCGTGAACTTTGTCTCCCAAAAACGCAGAACATGCTGCTGGACGCCAAGCTCGTCGGCGACTTCGCTGATTGTCCGGAACGCGCCCGCCGATTTTTTCACCGGCTTGCTGGCCGCATTGCTGTCATCGATGTCGTCCGCCTGCGGCTTCGCAGCCTGCGAAAGGCTATTCGCACTGGTCATCGTCAACCCCTACTCTCTTATGGTTGTTCAGCATCCAAAGCCGACTTGAAAGACGCAAATCGGCTTTTACTCTTCCTCGTTAATCCGGCTTTTCAGCACGTGCGATGCGCGGAACACGAGCACCTTGCGCGGCGTAATCGGAACCTCCACGCCGGTCTTCGGGTTGCGACCGATGCGCTCCCCTTTCTGGCGAACAGAGAAGCTTCCGAACGAGGAAATCTTGACGTTTTCGCCTTTGACGAGCGTGTCGGAAATTTCCTCAAGCACGGCCTCGACCAGATCGGCCGACTCGTTGCGGGAAAGACCGACTTCCTGATAGACAGCCTCCGCGAGGTCTGCACGGGTAATCGTTTGGTTGCTCATTGCACTCCGCTTCCTTTGAATGGTTGAAGACTATATGCCCTGAAAGTGAACGTCAATCACCTTCCTTAATCTAATTAACAAAAAAGCGATTCAGTTCAATAGGTAAGAAGGCCGCGTTAAGGTTAGTAGCGCACAAGCGCCGCGCCCCATGTAATTCCGCCGCCCAGCCCCTCGATCAGCAACAGGTCGCCGCGCATGATTTTCCCGGAATTCACCGCATCGGTGAGCGCGAGCGGAATGGAGGCGGCCGACGTGTTGCCCTGCCGGTCGAGCGTTACCAGAACCCGCTCCATCGGGATCCCGAGCTTTTTCGCCGTTCCCTCGATAATACGGATATTCGCCTGATGCGGCACCAGCCAGTCGATCCGGTCAGCAGCGATCCCATTAGCCTCAAGAACTTCATCAACAACATCGGCCATGTATCTGACAGCGTGACGAAAGACCTCTTTGCCATCCATTTTTATCTTGCCGCTTGTCCCGGTCGTCGCGGGGCCGCCGTCGGTATAAAGAATGTCCTTGAGCTTTCCGTTCGCGTGCAGATGAGTCGAGAGAATCCCCTGGTCGGTTTGATCCCCAAGCCCTTCACAAGCCTCCAGAATCACCGCCGCCGCCCCGTCGCCGAACAGGACGCAGGTCGTCCGGTCGGTCCAGTCGAGCAGCGAGGAGAACTTTTCGGCGCCGATCAAAAGAACCCGCCGCGCCTGCCCGGCCCTGATAAAATTGTCGGCGACCGCAAGACCGTACACGAACCCCGCGCACACAGCCTGCAGATCGAAGGCAAAGCCATTTCCGATATCGAGGGCCGCCTGCACGCTCACAGCAACAGACGGAAACGTATTGTCCGGAGTCGATGTGCACACGATAATTCCGTCGATATCCCCGCCCGTCAGCCCGGCATTCCGCATGGCCTCGTCGGCGGCCGCGATCGCGAGATCGGAGGTTTTCTCATTCTCCGCCGCGATCCGGCGCTCACGGATCCCCGAACGCTGGACGATCCACTCGTCCGAGGTGTCGACCATCTTTTCGAGGTCGAAGTTCGTCAGCACGCGCTTTGGCAGGTATGCCCCGCAGGACACTATCTTGGAGCGAATGGTCATCAGGCGGATTTTTCCACAACTGTTGATTTTTCAATGCGGGCTTCCTGCTCGGCAAGACGGCTGATTTCCTCGGCCACGCGGTCGACATACCCCTCGTCCGCAAGCTTTTCCGCCACAAGAACAGCCCGGGAAAAGCCGTAGGCATCGCTGTTGCCGTGACTCTTGACGCAAATGCCGCCGAGCCCGAGAAACATCCCGCCGTTGTAATAGCGGGGATCGACCCGCTTCTTCAAGCGTTTCATGGCACCGTACGCGAACAATCCGCCGATCCGGGAACTGACCGAGGACAAAAAAGCCTGCCGGATGAACTGCCCCGTCATAAACCCGACGCCTTCGGCGACCTTGAGCGCAACATTGCCGGTGAATCCGTCAGTGACGACGACATTGACGGTTCCCTTCGGCAGGTCGTTGCCTTCGATAAAGCCATGGAATCGTCCCGGAAACTCGATTTCCTTCAGGATCGCCGCCGCCTCGCGGACTTCCTCGCGGCCTTTCATTTCCTCGGTACCGACATTGAGAAGGCCCACCGACGGATTGAAATCGGCCCGTCCATCGCGCATGCGGGCGAAGATCGCGCCGAGAATCGCGAACTGAACGAGGTTTTCCGCCGTGCATTCGACATTGGCACCAAGATCGAGCATGACAGTATCGCCCCCCATCGTCGGCATGACGCTGGCGATCGCCGGCCGGTGAATGCCCGGAAGCGTCCTCAGGACGAATTTCGCGATGGCCATCAACGCCCCGGTATTGCCGGAGGAGACGACCGATCCGGCGAGACCGTCATCCACCGCGTTGATCGCAAGCCGCATGCTTGATTTCCGGCCCGAGCGCAGCGCCACGGACGGCTTGTCGTCCGGGCGGACGACGTCGTCGGTATGGATGATTTCCGCATGGCGGACGAGCGCGGGATAACGGTCGAGAACCGGTTTCACCTTCCCTTCGTCGCCGAAGAGCAAAAACCGGACATCCTGCAAATCATCAAGAGCGAGAGCGGCTCCAGGAACGACGGCCTCGGGTCCGAGGTCCCCTCCCATGGCATCAAGAGCGATCGTCTGGTGAGCGGGCATGGCCAAGAACAAGAGTCAGGGTTGCACGGCGGGCCCGAACGGCCCGGTGCCTAAAGCTTGCAGCTTAAAGCAGAAATGTCAATCACGCTGCTCGATGACCTGGCGGCCTTTGTACATGCCGGTCTTCAGGTCGATGTGATGGCGGCGCTTCGGCTCGCCAGAATGCGAATCCTCGACCCAGTTGGCCGCAGAAAGCGCATGGTGAGAGCGGCGCTGGTCGCGCTTCATCTTGGACGTCTTCTTCTTTGGAACTGCCATTGTTCTAATCCTTGCCCGAAATTGAAACCGGTTTTTAACGAATATCGGGTCAATTCGCAAGCGAAAACTTGGACCGGACCTCCTTACGCGTCATCCGTACGCCCCTGCCGGGCCTTCCAGTGCCGCAGCGCCTCGAACGGATTTTTGCGCACCGGCGAGGGCTCCTGCGCGGCGGGAGCGTCATCGCTCGTCTCAAACGCCGCGCCCTCCCTGTGCGGATATTGCGGCAACGCGAGCGAGAGATTCTGGACCACCAGTTCCCCGACATCCACCATGCCGCCGACCATCGGCTCCGGATCTTCGCGTTCCTCGAGAATCGGCACGTCGATTCCCGCCTTGACGCGCAGCCGGTCCCGGCGCTCCCGCGCAAAAGAGACCGCCTGCCCCGGATCGGCGAACCAGCCCTCCACCAGCTCCTCGAGCGTGCTTTCAACAGGCTCAAGCGTCACGACGCAGGCCTGCTGCACCGTCGCCGACAAGCGCCCTGTTACATGCACGATTCGGTGATCGTCCGTCCGGACGAGCGACAGATCGGCCTTCAAAACGTCCAGCCCCAGAAGACCGAGCCGCCGCGCAACGGCACGCCGCGCCTCCTCGTCGGCTTCGATGGCAATACGAAACGGCGTATCGCCGATGTCGTCCGCCGGGACGAGATGCGACCATTCCGCGGCCAGTAGCACCTGCCTGTCCTTTTTCATTTTTTTCCGTTCTCCCTCATGCGCGCGTTGCTGATAATAGCTCTAATGACTCGCCATGCAAGCCGCCGTCAATATATAAAGGCAGAGATTGCCCCGGCGGCGAAGATGCATTAATGATGGGGAACGACGACCAGACCGGAAAGGCCAGCATTATCATGAAAAAACAACCGCGAATCATGAAGGGACTTTGCCTCGCCGCCGCGGCCACTCTCACCTTGGCCGCCTGCGCGCCGACAACGGCGACACGCGGCAACTACGTCGAGAATTACCGGCTCGAACGCATTCAGCCCGGCGTCCACACGCGCAGCGACCTCCTGCAGATTATCGGCTCGCCGACGACGACCGGCACGTTCGATAGCAACACGTGGTACTATCTCGGACAGCATACGGAAAAAAAAGGAATATTCGACCCGAGGGTCGTTGACGAGCGTATCATCGTCGTCGCCTTCGGCCCGGACGGCACAGTTTCGTCCGTGAAGGAACAAGCAGAAGGCCGGACGGACGTCCCGATCGTCGAACGCACAACACCGACCCACGGCAACGACATCACCATGCTGCAACAATTCCTTGGCAACCTGGGCAAGTTCAACCCGCAGGAAGAACCGGCGCGATAGGACATAAGCGACCGCTCCAACCCGGACCGGAGGCAGTTCGCCTAAAAACAAAAGCCCCGCCAAAGCGGGGCTTTTCATTGATTGCTCTCGTAACTCAGACGCCGATGAACTTTGCCACGATCGCCACCAGCAGGATCGCGACGATGTTGACAATCTTGATCAGCGGGTTGACGGCCGGGCCAGCGGTGTCCTTGTAGGGGTCGCCAACGGTGTCGCCCGTCACAGCGGCCTTGTGGGCGTCGGAGCCCTTGCCGCCGTAATTGCCGTCCTCGATGAACTTCTTGGCGTTGTCCCACGCGCCGCCGCCCGAGGTCATCGAAATGGCCACGAACAGGCCCGTAACGATCGTGCCGAGCAGCATCGCGCCCAGCGACTGGAAGGCCGCGACAGGCGTACCCGACAGCGCCCAGACCACGACGAACAGCACCACCGGTGCCAGAACGGGCAACAGCGAAGGCACGATCATCTCGCGAATCGCCGCCCTGGTGAGGAGGTCGACGGCGCGGCCGTATTCCGGCTTGGCCTTGCCCTTCATGATGCCCTTGATCTCCGCGAACTGGCGGCGCACCTCGATCACCACCGCCGCCGACGCCCGGCCCACGGCCGTCATGGACAGCGCGCTGAACAGGTAGGGCAGCAACCCGCCCACGAACAGCCCGATCACCACGTAGGGGTCCTGAAGCGGGAAGGTGATGTCCTCATATTGAGGCAGATAGTGACGGATTTCCTCGGTGTAGGCCGCGAAGAGCACGAGGGCCGCAAGACCGGCGGAGCCGATCGCATAGCCCTTTGTAACCGCCTTCGTCGTGTTGCCGACCGCGTCGAGCGCGTCCGTTGTCTTGCGCACGTCGGCAGGAAGGTCGGCCATTTCGGCGATACCGCCCGCGTTGTCCGTAACGGGTCCGTAGGCGTCAAGCGCCACGACCATTCCGGCAAGCGAAAGCATCGTCGTCGCGGCAATCGCGATTCCGTACAGACCGGCCATCGAGAAAGCGATGAAGATGCCCGCGCAGATGACCAGCACCGGCAGCGCCGTGGATTCGAGCGAAATCGCCAGTCCCTGAATGACGTTTGTACCATGGCCCGTTTCCGAAGCCTTGGCGACGACGCGTACCGGACGGTGCGCCGTGCCCGTGTAGTACTCGGTGATCCAGACGATCAGGGCCGTAACGCCGAGCCCGGTGAGCGCGCACCAGAACAGGTCAGCGCCGGTCAGCGAACCGCCGTTCGACAGCGGGATGTTCGAGTACGGTGCCATGTTCCAGAGCAGCCCGGCAATCAGCAGGGCCGAAATCAGGGCGCTGGCGATAAAGCCTTTATAGAGCGCGCCCATGATGTTGGTGCTCTTGCCGAGACGCACGAAAAAGGTTCCGGCGACCGAGGCAAGAATACACAGCGCTCCGATAATCAGCGGCAGCAGCATCATGACCGGCACCGCGGCCGGCGCGAAAACGCTGAACGCGATCAGCATCGTGGCGACGACCGTAACGGCATAGGTTTCGAACAGGTCGGCCGCCATGCCGGCGCAGTCGCCCACATTGTCACCGACATTGTCTGCAATCACAGCCGGGTTGCGCGGGTCGTCCTCGGGAATGCCCGCCTCGACCTTGCCGACGAGGTCCGCGCCCACATCCGCGCCCTTGGTAAAAATTCCGCCGCCGAGACGGGCGAAAATCGAAATCAGCGAAGCGCCGAAGCCCAGCGCGACAAGCCCTTCGAGCATCTGACGAATGACGGCAAGCCTTGCCTCATCGTTCCCGGCCTCATCAAGCCCGAAAACGAGATGAAGGACGACCGTGTAGATCACGACTCCGAGAAGCCCCAGGCCAACGACGAGCATACCGGTAATGGCCCCTGACTTGAACGCAATACCGAGCGCAGGCTCGAGTCCGCCCCTCGCCGCTTCAGCCGTGCGCACGTTCGCTCGAACGGACACATTCATTCCGATGAACCCGGCAAGCCCCGAAAGCGTTGCTCCGAGAACGAAACCGATTGCAACATGCCAGCCGAGAAGAATTAACAGGAGAAGGGCAACGGCGATGCCCACCATGCCAATTGTCTTGTACTGACGGCGAAGATAGGCGGATGCGCCTTCCTGAATGGCGGCGGCAATGGCCTGCATTTTTTCGTTGCCGGCACTCGCCGACAGGACCTGGCGCGCTGCGAGTTGCCCGTAGATCAGGGCGATGACGCCACAGCAGACGACCATCAGATAGATTTCGATATATTCCATGTTCTTCCCCAAACGATTATTTTTTGCGGCTGGCAGGTCGGGCGAATCAGGAAAGATTCGTGACCACCTGAAAAAATGACGGATTTGCAGACGTCTGACAAGGGAGGTTTTGGAATTCTACCCTCTACGAACTGGCGTCTCCCATAAAGAACCATGGTTCCATGAACCGGATTTGCGCTAGATGGGCCGTTGCTGCACGACCTGAAGAAGGACGTCGTTGGCGACTCCCTCGCCCAGAACCCTTGTGGTCAGCTCGTTTAGCCGCTTCTTTATGCTCCCGACTGCGACGACCCCGCCCTCGCGCATGGCATGATGGCTGAGCATGCCGTACAGATCCTGGATATAGGCATCATTAAGCCGCGGGGCGAGATGCGTGACTCGTGCCGCTCCATCGGAATCATGAACCTCGATAGCAACGACAAGACTGACGATCTCGTGAGCGCCATTCTGGTCAATGATCGGAAGAATCAGGGGATCCAGTTCAACAAATTGAAGATGCTCCTCGCCTGGCGCGTCATGCCCTGCGGATGCATGGGGGTCATGCCCGGAGGCGGCAACCGCTTTATTGCCGAAATAAAAATACCCCCCGGCCCCGCCAGCGGCGAGAACGGCAAGGGCGATAACGATCAATACAATCTTCCCCATTTTCTCCGGCACAATCACAGGTCACTCTGCGCGAATCCGAAGGCGCGCATTCTCTGAGTATATGAGAAAACTCTTAAGGATGGCTTAGCTGGCGAACATCCAACCCCTCGGTCCGATGCGACATTCAGTCGCCAGAGCGCAGACTTCCCGCAGACCGGTCGAGGATCGCATTGACGAGACCTGCCTCCTTGCGGTCGTAGAACGCGTAGGTAACATAGATGTAATCGGAAATAATCACCGGTGCATCGATGTCATGGTGCGCAAGAATTTCATAAAGCCCGCAGAGAATTATTGATTCCAGAAGCGGCTCCAGAGACTTGCACGGTCCTGCGTCATCCACTGAACCGCCCTCTGCACCTCCAGCGAGACTCGCGGACAGGATCGTTTCGAGGTCGGAGCGGCGCGAATCCACACCCTGCACGATCTTTCCGTACAACGCCGGATCCGGTTCGAGCATGATTTCGCCGTCCACCGGCATCCCTGCGTAATGGTCTAGAAAATCCCGCGCAGCCGATTTCGCATCCTGATCGCCGGTCTTCATCTGGTAAATCGTCTGGACTGCCGCGAGGCGCGCGGCGGAAAACCGGGCCTTTTTCGATCCGCTTGGCTTGTTTTTTTTCATGGCTACGATTCTAGTTGCGTGGGTATATGCCGAAATGGGACTTCAGCGCCAGCATGTCAAGGGCGGCCCGCGCGGCCTTCCCCCCCCAGTTTTTGCCGTCGGGGCGAGCCCGGAAAAGTGCCTGTTCGCTGTTTTCAACGGTGAGGATGCCATTCCCGACCGCCAGCGTATAACGCAGCGACAGGTCCATAAGGCCTCGGGCGCTCTCGCTGCAGACAATATCGTAGTGAGTCGTCTCGCCGCGAATGACGCAGCCCAGCGCCACGTAAGCGTCAAAACGTCGACGAGCCGTATAATAATCGAGGCCCCGCACTGCGTACTGGATCGCCGCTGGAATTTCAAGCGAGCCAGGAACTGAAAACCGTTCGAACGTAGCACCTTCCTTTGCAAGCTCCGCGACGGCACCCTCAACGAGGAGATCAGCGATATCCTCGTAAAAGCGCGCCTCGACAAGCATTACGTGGGGCCGTTCGCCAAAATCGCTACCTGACGATGTCATCTGCTATCTCCTCCAGAGGGCGGGCCCCGGTGACCTCGAGGCCATACCCTTCAACTCCGATGATGTGTTTGGGATTATTGGTGAGCAACTCCATGCGACGCACACCGAGATCGACCAGTATCTGGGCACCGACGCCGTAGTCGCGAAGCGTAGCGCTGTCGTCCGCACCAGAATTCAACCTTTGGGACAAGCCCTTCGCGTTCGGCTCGCGAAGGAGCACGATAATGCCGCGCCCCTCAATTCCGATCATCCGCATGGCACTCTCGAGCGTGCGGTTACCGCCGCCAAGCGCATCCGAAACCAGATCCAGCGCATGCATGCGGACCGGAACAGGGCCATCCTCACCCGAAATCCGGCCCTTAATGAGCACGATATGCTCCGCGTACTGAACCCTATTTGCGTATATGCATAACCTGAAAGACCCGCCATAACGACTTGTCAGAGCACCCTCATATATCTTGTCCACAAAGCGTTCATGCTTGAGCCTGTATGAGATAAGGCTTGCTATGCTGCCAACCTTCAAACCGTGCCGCCGGGCGAACACAACCAAATCCGGCAGCCGCGCCATCGATCCGTCGTCCTTCATGATCTCGCAGATCACACCAGCTGGCTGATGGCCCGCAAGTCGGGCGATGTCGACCGCCGCCTCGGTGTGCCCGGCCCGGACAAGAACAC
Source organism: Alphaproteobacteria bacterium (assembly GCA_009929775.1). Taxonomy (GTDB): domain Bacteria; phylum Pseudomonadota; class Alphaproteobacteria; order Micavibrionales; family Micavibrionaceae; genus RZZS01. The sequence goes on along the minus strand of RZZS01000028.1, from coordinate 12,925 downwards.
CACCATCGCGAGCGCGCAACGGAAAAACATGGCCCGGTGAAACAAGGTCATCCGGACGCGCATTCGGGTCAACGGCGACATGAATGGTGCGGGCCCTGTCGGCCGCGGAAATACCCGTCGTCACACCCTCGCGGGCCTCGATCGAGACCGTGAACGCCGTGCCGTGGCGACTTGCGTTGCGCTGGGTCATCAGTTCAAGGCCGAGCCGGTCGGCAATCGCGCCATCCATGGCGAGACAGATCAATCCCCTGCCCTCTCTGGCCATGAAATTGATCGTGTCCGCGCTTGACATCCCGGCAGGAATGATGAGATCGCCCTCATTTTCCCGGTTCTCATCGTCAACAAGGACAAACATCCTTCCTGCGCGCGCCTCGGCGATAATCTCTTCCGCGCTCGCCAGCGCGAACGCCGATTCGGCAGCGCAGGCCCCGGCCATCATGCATCCCTCCCGAGAATGCGCGCCACGTAGCGGGCCAGCATATCGATTTCCAGATTGATCGGATCGCCCGGCTTCATTTCCCGAAGCGATGTATAATTCCAAGTATGCGGAATGATGTTGACGCCAAACCGGTCGCCTTCGACCTCGTTGACTGTGAGGGAAATCCCGCCGAGCGCAACGGACCCCTTGGGGGCAATGAATTTTATGAGGTCACCGGGAACGCGAAACGAGAGGCGACGGGAATCGCCGTCCGGCATAATCGACAAAAGCCGGGCGAGCCCGTCGACATGGCCGGAGACAAGGTGGCCGCCAAGCTCGTCTCCAATTTTCAGCGAACGCTCGAGATTGACCTTTGTACGAGCCTCCCACCCGCCGATCACTGTTTTCGAAAGGGTCTCAGCCGACACATCAACCGCAAAAGCGCCATTATCCGCGCCAACGACCGTCAGGCAGCAGCCAGAGCAACAAATGCTTGCACCGGTCGGAATGCTTTCAGCATCGAAGGAAGATTCGATCCATATCCGCCAGTCGCCACGGCTCCTGTCAATATCCCGGACCGCGCCTACATGTGTGATGATGCCTGTAAACATGGTGGCAGACTTTACGCCGGGCGCTCGTAAATTTCCAGACAATCATGCCCGAGCGGGATAATTTCCCTTCGCTCAAGCATTATTCTGCCTGCCAGTGCCCTTACGCGCAACTCCCCCGGCGCGGCGAGCCCGTCTGCTCCGATCAGCGATGGAGCACGAAACCACAAAAGCCGGTCGCACAGGTTCAAGCGGAGAAACGATGCGGAAAGGATTGAGCCCCCTTCGACGAGTACGCGCGTCAGCCCGCGACTCGCAAGAACCATCGCGACATTGCCCAGATCACATTGTCCAGATGCATCTCGCGTCACACACAGGATGTCCACACCTTTTTCCACAAGCTTCTGATGTTTATCGCTGTTTACACCTTCCCCTGCGACGACCCACACCGGACCGGCCTGCGGGGTCGATAACACGCGGCTTTGAAGCGGAATGCGCAGATTAGTATCAACAACGATGCGCACTGGACCGCCATGAACTCCCGCGAGACGGCATGACAGTTCAGGATCGTCCGCGAGCACCGTTCCAATTCCAGTGAGTACAGCATCGTGCGAGGCTCGCTCAAGATGCGAGCGCCGCCTTGCGGAATCCCCGGTAATCCAGCGGCTTTCGCCGTTCGCAGTGGCAATCTTTCCGTCGATGGTCGAGGCAACTTTAACCGAGAACATCGGGCGCCCCTCGGTGCAACGCAACACAAAGCCGCGATTGAGCGCAAGAGCCTCCTTTTCCAGAATGCCACAGTCAACAGAAAGACCCGCGACGCGCATCTTCTCGATCCCGCGGCCAGATGTCCTTTGATCCGGATCTGCGCAAGCAACAACGACCCTCCTGACCCCCGATGCGACAAGGCGGTCCGCGCAGGATCCCCCCTTCCGCTCGTGCGCGCAAGGCTCGAGCGTGACATACGCCGTCGCACCCCTGACAGGCCCAAAGGCCGCACCCAACGCACGCTCTTCGGCATGAGGCCGACCGCCATCGCCCGTGCGGCCACGCGAAATCGGGACTCCGTCGCGGACGATCAGGCACCCGACAGACGGATTGGGCCAGACACGCCCCAAGCCCTGACGCGCAAGCGCAAGAGCCGAGCGCATATGATCGCCCTCATTACCGGACTGCAACATACGGAAATCAACGCTCATTACGCGGCGCCGGGCTTATCCCCGGTTTCCGCTTTCAAATGCTCAAGCTCCCGCAGAAATTCTCCGAAATCTTCCGGTTCGCGAAAATCCTTGTAGACCGACGCGTAACGGATATATCCAACCACGTCGAGCGCAACCAGCGCCTTCATGACCAGTTCGCCGATTCTGGATGACGCGATTTCGGGTTCGCCTGACGTTTCAAGAGCACGAACTATGCCATTGGCAAACATTTCGATTTCCTCGATATCCACAGGACGCTTCCTGAGGGCCACCTGCATCGAACGAATGATCTTGTCACGATCGAAAGGCTGCTTGCGACCACCCGTCTTTACGACCGTGAGTTCCCGTAGCTGGACGCGCTCGAACGTCGTAAAACGCTCGCCGCACTCCGGACAATAACGGCGTCGACGGATTGACGAGCTGTCCTCCGTCGGTCGCGAGTCCTTTACCTGCGTTTCCTCGTGCCCACAAAACGGACAGCGCATAAGCGACCTTCCTTGCTGCTACATCCCCGGATAGACGGGGAAGCGCTTGCACAACTGCTCGACCCGCGCACGAACGGCCTTCTCGACAGCCCCGTTGCCGTCGGGACCATTCGCAGCCAGACCGTCCACGACCTCGATCATCATCTCGCCGACCTGCCGGAATTCGGCCTGGCCGAAGCCACGCGTCGTTGCCGCCGGAGTCCCGAGACGCACTCCGCTCGTCACGGCAGGCTTTTCCGGATCAAATGGCACGGCATTCTTGTTGCAGGTCATGCCCGCATTTTCAAACGCCACTTCCGTGACTTTCCCGGTCAGCCCCTTCGGACGCAGATCGACGAGAACGATGTGGCTGTCCGTTCCGTTCGACACAATATCGAGCCCGCCCTTCATCAGGGTGTCGGCAAGAACGCGCGCGTTATCCACGATGGCCTGTGCATAACCCCTGAATTCCGGCTTTAATGCCTCTCCAAAACATACTGCTTTTCCTGCAATTACGTGCATCAGCGGCCCGCCCTGAATACCGGGAAAAATGCTTGAATTGATCTTCTTGCCGAGATCCTCGTCGTTCGAGAGGATCATCCCGCCGCGCGGCCCGCGCAGGGTTTTGTGCGTCGTCGTCGTCACGACATGGGCATGCGGCAACGGCGACGGGTACGCGCCGCCTGCAATCAACCCGGCATAGTGCGCCATGTCAACGAACAGATACGCCCCGACCTCGTCCGCTATGCGCCGGAAACGCGCCCAGTCTATGACCCGCGGATAGGCCGATGCGCCGGCGACGATGATTTTCGGCTTGTGTTCGCGCGCAAGCGTTTCCATTTCGTCGTAATCCAGAAGGGCATCCTGCTTGCGCACACCGTACTGCACGGCATTGAACCACTTGCCAGACTGGTTCGGCTTCGCGCCGTGAGTCAGGTGCCCGCCGGAAGCCAGCGACATGCCGAGAATGGTGTCCCCGGGCTGCGCCAGCGCCATGTAGACCCCCTGATTGGCCTGGGAACCGGAATTGGGCTGGACGTTAGCGTAGGAGCAACCGAACAGCGCTTTCGCCCGCTCAATCGCGATAGCCTCAACCTCGTCGACGAACTCGCATCCGCCGTAATAGCGTTTTCCGGGATAGCCTTCGGCGTACTTGTTGGTAAGGACGGTTCCCTGCGCCTCAAGAACGGCTCGCGAAACGATATTCTCGCTGGCGATCAATTCAATCTGGTTCTGCTGGCGCCCAAGCTCCCTGCGGACAGCGCCAAAGACATCCGGATCCCGCTCTTCAAGCGACTCCGTAAAAAACCCCTCAAATACAAGCTGTTCCGCCACATTGCTCATAACTTATTTATCCCCTTGTTTTCAGATTTCAGTTGGTAACGCACAGTTTCTTAACCCGCTTCTCGTGGCGCCCGCCCTCGAAAGGCGTTGCCATAAACGCCTCAAGACAATCCCTTGCCACTTCCAGCCCAATAATTCGGGCACCAAGCGCCAGCACGTTGGCGTCATTGTGCGCCCGGGTCAGGCGCGCTTCGGTCGCGTTGTGGCACAGGGCCGCCCTTACAGCGGGATAGCGGTTGGCAGCAATCGAAATGCCGATGCCCGTTCCACAGATCAACACTCCCTTTTCGACTTCGCCGGTGAGAATGACTTTCGCGAGCCTTTGCCCGAAATCCGGATAATCAACTGAATCCGTCGAATCCGTTCCAAGATCAATCCATTCGATCCGGTCCTTGAACGAATCCTTGAGGAATTCCTTGAGGTCGTAGCCCGCATGATCGGAGGCGATTGCGAATTTAAACGTCATAACCCTCTCTCCGAATGAAACGTAAGAACGTCATTTATAGGGCTGAATCCACTCTTGAATCAATCCCTTCTTTTCTCCGTCGCCTGGGAAGAAATATCTATTGCAGGGGTCGAGGCGAATCGACCTCGATTTTCGGTGCCACCCCCCACTGCCGCCGGCCATCGTTGACGTTGCGCAAAAAGAACTCGAAAACCCCGGAGTCCATACGGAATGCGAACGCTCCTGCCGATTCTACGTTCCTTTTCAGATAGAGATGTCCGACCGTCGTTCCCGTGGCATCCATGAAATCGACGGATACACGAACTTCTCTTGCGGCGCGGAAGTTGCCTTCCCCAAGCTCTCGCAAAAGCGCCGGATGGCTTCCGCGGCCACTTCCACTCGAAACATCGTATTGAAGCCGCGCGCCGCGCCGTGTAGCCAACTGTGCCGCCTTTCCGAACGATTTCGCCAGCTTCAAAGCGTCATTGAAAGTCCCTGAGTAGGTCAGCGTCCCTTCGACGCAGTCAGAATCCGGAGAAAACATTCTACTTCAGCAAACCTTTCTTTTTAAGGACGTACTCGAGGCGCTTCAACGCATTGCGCTTAAGGGTCGCCTCCCCCGCCGAGCGCGGCCCCTGAATCGAAATTTCGGTCAGAGTCTTCGCGTCGATCGCCGCAACGCGCACGAAAGGACCGACCTGATAAAATTCGATGATAATCTCGCGACCTTTTAAAGGCTCGTCCGTCATATTCGCTCTTATATAGAACGGCACCTGACAAATGGGAAGATAGAAAAGCCCGGCATTCGCCGGGCTCCTTGACTAACGCCATTCTTCCTGCGTCTAGAAATCGTCGTCGATCCCGGACAGGCCGGTGAAATTCGTCTGACTGGCCCAAAAACGCTCCAGCATTTTGAGGATCGTACCGACTTCGGCGATTTTTTCGTCTGTCAGCTCCGTGCCCTTGATCTTTTCGACATGCTTTTCGAACATGTCGGACACGATGTCGCGAAGCGTCATCCCCTTGTCGGAGAGGCGCACGCGGATCGAGCGCTTGTCGTGGATCGAACGTTCCTGGATCAGGTAATCGTTCTCGACCATCTTCTTGACGTTATAGGAGACGTTCGAACCGAGATAATAACCGCGAATCGTCAGTTCGCCCACCGTCATCTCCTCGTCGCCGACATTGTAGAGGATCATGCTCTGAACGTTATTGATATCCTGAATGTTGCGGCGGTCGAGTTCGACCTTGAGCACATCAAGGAAACGCCGGTGAAGACGTTCGATCAACTGGATGGTTTCGTAATATTGGTGCGGTGACGGCACGGCGTTGCTCCAGATCAGAATTCGCGGGTATGCATAATGACAACCCCAAGGATTTGCCAATCATAATAGAGAAACGCCTCCGTTCAAGGCAATTTTTTTCGAAGCGCCGGTCCCACCTAGGTAGCGTGACAGTCGAGCCGGAAGCTGGCACGTGTAAAATACGACTCGACATGATCGCGATTCACATCCGGGATAGCCGCCGGTTCCCAGCGGGCCGCCTTGTCCTTGTCGATCAGGACTGCCCTTACTCCTTCGTAAAAATCGTGTCCCGCGATGAAATGCTGCGCTAGAGAAAAGTCTCTCTCAAGGACCTGTTCGTAGGTTAATCCGCGCACCGCACGAACATGTTCGAGTACCACTTTGAGGCTCGTCGGTGACCGGCTGGCCATCGTTTCAGCAACTCTCCGCCCCCACTCGCTCTCCTGCAACGTTGCAAGGATTTCCTCTATGCTTTCACCGGAAAATCCCCTGTCGATCTCCCGCCGCCATTCCCGGAGCCACCCGCCCGAAGCCTGCTCGCCAAACTCCTCGAGCGCCGATCGGACGGCCTGGTGACAGGACTGCAATCCACTCGCCTGGTCGAGACAGGTTTCGATGGCATCAAAAAGCCGCTCCCGCTCCGAAAACGGGATAATGTGACTCGCGAGCCCCGCCCAGACCATATCCTCCGGCCCGATGGTATTCCCTGTCAAGGCGAGGAACAGCCCGGTTTCGCCGGGACACTTGTTGAGGAAGTAAGAAGACCCGACATCCGGAAAAAATCCGATGGCGACCTCCGGCATGGCGAAGGCCGTGTTGTCACAGGCGATACGGAAATCCCCGGGACCCGCAATACCGTAGGCCCCGCCCATCGTAATGCCAGGCATCAGCGTAATGACAGGCTTCGAATAGGACGCAATCATGCTGTTCATGACGTATTCCTCGCCGAAAAACACCGATGCGACCTTTTCCTGCGCCTGCCCGCGCCGGAAGGCCATACCCGACTGGTAAACGCTTTTCATGTCCCCCCCCGCGCAAAACGCGCGCTCGGAAGTGCTGGTGAACGCAACGGCCTTTATTCGGTCGTTCTCCGCCCACTGCCTGAGCGCCGCCGATATAAGCCGGATCATCTCAAGACTCAGAGCATTGAGCGCCGCTGGCCGGTTCAGGCGGATTTTGGCGAGAGGCCCGTTGTCCTCGATTGAAATGTCGTCGCTGAGATCATTCAGGTTCATGGCGTTTTTCGCAGATTCTTCGACGCAATAGGTTGGTTCCGGTTGACACAGGGAAGTTTAGCCGAAAAGCTGATTCAATATAGATCGTATTCAAACGATACCGGAACAGGGTCGCAGAACTCGCCGGCCAATTCAAGGTAGAAGAAATGCCCTTATCCCCATGTTTTCCTTCAACCAGGATGCGCCGCCTGCGTTGCAGCAAGACGATGCGCGACCTCGTCCGGGAAACCCGCCTGCATGCAAGTGACCTCATATACCCGATATTTATCGAGGAAAGTATTGACGCGCCGACCCCGATCGCCAGCATGCCGGGCGTTTCTCGCCAGACCGAGCGCAGCGCCGGTTCGGTTCTAGCCGAGGCCCGCCGGGAGGGCTTGCGCGCCGCGATTTTGTTTGGCGTCTCGCACCACAAGGACGGGACAGGAAGCGACTCCATGAAGCCGGGCGGTCTCCTGTCCAGGATGGTCGAGCGCGCAAAGGACGCCGCTCCGGACATGCTGATCATCGCCGATTTGTGTTTTTGCGAATACACAGACCACGGACATTGCGGCCCGCTCGATGCGCGTGGGAACGTCGACAACGACGCAACGCTCGACAATCTCCGCCGTCAGGCCGTCGTCGCTGCCGAAGCGGGCGCCGATGTTCTCGCCCCGTCCGGCATGATGGACGGCATGGTCGCCGCGATTCGCGGCGCGCTCGACGAAAGCGGTTTCGAACATATTCCTGTCCTCTCCTACGCCTCGAAATTCGCCTCCGGCTTCTACGGGCCGTTCCGTGAAGCCGCGGGCTGTAGTCTCGGCAAGGGGAGCGACCGCAAAACCTACCAGCTTGATCCTGCCAACGCCCGTCAGGCGCTCCGGGAAGCCGCGCTCGACGAAACCGAAGGAGCTGACATGCTGATGGTCAAACCGGGCCTTCCCTACCTTGATATTCTTGCCCGTCTGCGCGCAACCACGGACCTGCCGCTTTGCGTCTATCAGGTCAGCGGGGAATACGCGATGATCAAATTCGCCGCACAGGCGGGCGCCATCGACGAACGCGCCGCCATGACGGAAAGTCTCCTCGCCTTCCGCCGCGCCGGAGCGGATATGATCGTCAGCTATTATGCCCGCGAAGCCATCAAACTGATCGATTAGCTAAAATATCAGCAAAAATTAATTTAAATCGTTCCGTAACGATTTTCCGGTACCATGAAAGGAAGATTGCAACGGGCAATCTTCTCGAAATTCAGAAGCAACTGCGGTCAGAATCGCATGGCGGACGAAAAAAGTATCAAGCAGCAGCGAGATCGGTTTCTTGCCTTCTCCTTTGCCTCATCCGATCTTCTGATCGAGATTTCGCCAAACGGGCAGGTTCAGTATGCACTCGGCGCCGCCAAAGGAATCACGGGACTCGAGGATGCGAACCTGATCGGGCGCCACTGGCTGGACCTGTTTACAAAGGTCGATCGGCCGACCCTCGTCGCGCTCAGAAGCAAGGCACGACCGGTCCAGCGCTGCGGACCGATCCTCGTGACGCTCGATAAGTCCCTTGGTGAAAATCGCAAGGCCGTCCTAACCGGGATCCGCATGCCGGACGACGACCGCTTTTACCTCACCCTCGGATTTACAAGCGTTCTTCTCGCGAAAACCGGAGACATTCTCCGGATTTCGGAAGAAACCGATCTGCTCGACAAGGACACCTTTCTTCATGCCGCCTGCGAAGCCATCGACCTCGCACGCAGCCTGAAACAGAACATTGATCTCACGCTAATTGACCTTTCTGATGTCGAGGCGTTCAAAGACCGAGTCGGGAAAAGCGGCTGGCGGAAATTTACTGACACCGTTGGCGGTTTGCTGCGCTCGAAATCCGTGGACGGACAGTCGGCAGCCGAAGTCGCGGAGGGACGCTACAGCATTCTCCACGACAAGGATATCGAGGCGGAAGGATTGCGCGCACAGATCGAGGAAATCGCCCGCGAACAGGACATGGAAGGCGTGGAGGTCACAGTCAGCTCCAAAACCGTAACGTCCGATCTTCAGGAATTAAGTGAGCGAGAGACAACAAAAGCCCTGATCTACACGATTAATGAGTTTCAGCGCAGGGGAACCGAGCTGACAATCAAGACACTCAATAATGGCTTTAACGCCTATGTTTCGGCCAATGCGCGCAAAATCGCCGAGTTCAAGCAAATCATCTCGCAGCTTAACTTCAACATGTACTTCCAGCCCATCGTTGATCTGAACAACGGATATGAAGCCATTCATTTCGAAATGCTTTCCAGATTCCTCGATGGCGGATCGACTCTGGAGTGGGTGATGTTCGGAGAGGATATCGGCCTGGCGCCAGACTTCGACATGGCAGTGCTCGACCGTGTCATCAACTACCTCAAGTACAAATCGAGCGGTCGCCGGTCGAAATTCGCGGTCAATATCTCCGGCCAGTCCATACAGAGCGACCAGTTCTTCGACCAGCTGCTCGACAAGCTCAAGGCCTACAAATCGCTTTCCGAACGTCTGATGTTTGAAATCACCGAATCCAACCAGATCCGGGACCTCGACAAGGTGGGAAATTTCATCAGCGTCCTGCGCTCGGAAGGATTCCAGATGTGCCTTGATGATTTCGGGGCCGGAGCGGCTTCCTTCCAGTATTTGCAGGCCCTTCATGTGGATTATCTGAAGATTGACGGGCAGTATACCAAACGCATGTTGATTTCTGACCGCGACACAGCCATGGTCAAGAACCTCGTCGCAATGTGCCGGGACCTTGGAATAAAGGTCGTCGCGGAAATGGTCGAGACAGAAGAACAGGTATACCGCCTGCGCCACATCGGCTGCCACTACGCACAAGGCTATCTGTTTGCAAAACCCGGCCCAAAACCGGAATACACGCCCCCGACGAAGCTATCGTCCTGAGCAGGCTTGAATTCTGCGCTTACCCGGACGATAATTAGCCGGAACAGCGAGAAACGCGTCCGTCAGACCCCTTTTTGCTTCATGATATCTTAATCCGAATCGCCTTTCATTAGGGGCAGGCTTCAGAAAGGAACTCCGAGCCGTCATGAAATTTCTGGGCGTTATTTTGGTTTTCGCCTGCACGTTCGGCGGGTATACCCTGCTCGGCGGGCATATGTCGATCCTTCTCAAAGCCATGCCGTTCGAGGGGATGATTATCGTCGGCTCGGCTATCGGCGCGTTCATTACGGCAAACACCAGCCATACGATCAAAGGCGTCATCAAGGGCCTGAAATCCTACATCAAGCCGGAAACCCACAACAAGGATTCCTATATCGAACTCCTCAGCATGCTCTACGTGTCGTTCAAGCTCGCCAGAACCAAGGGCTGGCTCGCGATGGAACAACACATTGAAAATCCTGGGGACAGCGAACTGTTCAAGCAGTTCCCCGGTTTCGCTGCGAACGACCATGCGGTGCACTTCCTTTGCGACTATTTGCGGATCATTTCTCTAGGCAACGAAGATCCACACCAGATCGAGGCGCTGATGGACGAGGAAATTGAGACAATTTCCGAAGAAAAGATGCATCCCTCGCACGCTGTCCAGACCATGGCCGACGGTATCCCGGCACTCGGTATCGTTGCCGCGGTGCTGGGCGTCATCAAAACAATGGGAGCGATTACCGAGCCACCCGAAATTCTTGGAAAAATGATCGGCAGCGCGCTCGTCGGAACCTTTCTCGGTGTATGGGTTTCCTATGGTTTTGTGGCCCCGGCGGCCGGTGCAATCGCCGGAAAAGCCCAAAGCGAAATCCTTTACTACAAGTGCATGAAGGTCGCAGTCATTGCGTTTTTGAGTGGCGCGGCCCCCCAGGTTGCGGTCGAGTTTTCCCGCAAGTTCCTTCCGCACCACCTCCAGCCTGGCTTCCTTGAGCTTGAAGAAAAGCTGAATGAACTGCCGAGTCCGTCCTGAGGAGGGTCCTTACGCGTGGCCAAGAAAAAGGGAAGCGACGACGAAAAGCCGGTCATCATCAAGAAGGTGATCAAGAAAGGCGGCGGCCATCATGGTGGCGCGTGGAAGGTTGCCTACGCCGACTTCGTCACCGCCATGATGGCGTTCTTTCTCCTTCTCTGGCTGCTGAACGTCGCCACGGATGAACAGCTCATGGCGATTTCCGGCTATTTCGATCCGACACACCCCAGAGTCTCTGCCCAGACGAGCGGGGCTGGCGGCGTATTGGGCGGGCTGTCGATGACATCCGAAGGCGCCATGGCGACCCGGGTCAACCCGTTTGTAAACAACCCGCCTTCCCGCACAGGAAACCAGGAGCGGTCCGAGGACGAAGAGAGTGAAAAAAGCGCAGAAGGCGACGGTCTTTCCGGAGAGGCGGCGGAAGAGCAAGAGCGATTTGAGGAAGCGATCGAGGAAGTACTGCAGGCCATTCAGGAATCTCCCGAGCTGGAGCAACTGATGAAGAATGTTATCGTCGACATCACACCCGAGGGCTTGCGCATCCAGATTGTCGATCAGGCCGGGGAGTCAATGTTCCCGAGCGGCAGCGCGCAAATGTACGAAAAAACCGAAAAGCTGATGCGCAAGGTCGGCGATGTCATCAAATCTCTGCCCAACAACCTGTCCGTCCGCGGCCATACCGACAGCGTCCCCTATGGCCCGGGGGCGGACTACACAAACTGGGAACTGTCGACCGACCGCGCGAATGCAAGCCGCCGCGTCCTCAAGGAAAGCGGATTTCCCGAAGCACGCATTTTCAATGTCGTCGGCAAGGCAGACAAGGAACACCTCCTCCCCGACGCCCCGAACGATCCGCGAAATCGCCGCATCACGCTGGTGCTTCTGCGCGAGAAAGTCGACAAGCCTGAAGCGAAGGAACCAGGCCGCCTGATAAAACGCCGCAGAGCCGAACCAAAGCCGCCCGAGCCGGGATTCGAAAAAACCGAAGGGGAGGTTTATTTTCCGTGATCGTCGGAAAGACTTTTTGCTCAGCCTGCCAACCGCCTCAGGACAAACCGGGTCCGCCGTTGTCGTAGGTCCGTCCGGGATCCACTCCTTCGGCAATCGGGAGGATCTGGCCAGCCGGAGACACTATATAGGCACCCGGTTTTGCATCCGTAATATGCAGAAGAACCTCCTCCCACATCTCGTTGTCTTGCGCGGTTGCATAGAACAAAGCGAAGGGGACATGGAGAACGCGTTCCTCAGGCTCCCGTATCGCATCGAGCTTCGCCTGGAAAATCGTCTGACCATTGAGCATGATGGTATGGGAATCTGCATCGCGGACGAAATGAGAAGGCCCATCGCACTCGACCGAAAACGCAGCGCTTGCGAACGTCGCTTTCAGGTCCCTGCGCTTTCTCGTAACCGGATGTGGTTTCGTGGGGAGCATGATTGCTTCGTGTTGCTCGAGAAGACGCGCCACATCGCGTTCAAACAACGATTCCGTGTCGTCGTTTTTGGGATAGGGAACCGTGCTTTCGTCATGACGCGCGAACCAGAACGCCGTATCACGGAATGCGGAAATTGCCGCGACTGACGCCGAATCGCTGGCACATTCCGCCGCCAGATTCCGTCGAAACGCCTGTCGATTTATAAGACTTTCAAAATTCTTCGAGATGTCCGGCCTGTTGGGAAGCTGTCGCGCCTCCCGGCCCGCGTCGATGATCGCAAGCGCATAGACAAGTTCGAGTGTGCCCGACTGCGAAAACCTGTCCGCAACGTCGCGCGCCCGTTTCAGCCCTGCGCTCAAAAAAGTCTTTCCGGGGGTAACCGCAAGGCGCGCACAAGCCGAAAGCGTTTCAACGAGATCGCGCGGAAAAAAACTGTCTATGCAGCTAACGGATGTTTTTTCCATTAGTTCGATCAGTCTTGCAGGAGGTCTCAGCTTTAACCCTCCGAATCCAGAATAAATGTTTGCGATGCCACAGTACCCGACACAGTGGGATAAGGCGGTGAGATGATTCATAATTTGGGATTCTTTGTTGCGAATCAAGGAGTCCGCAAATGTATGAAAGTCTTG
>RZZS01000100.1 GCA_009929775.1 Alphaproteobacteria bacterium | reverse complement strand
GAAAAGGCACGCCCGTGTGTAGATCCGAGCGCCCGGATCCGTCCAGATCAAGTGCCACGCGGATCCGGGTCTCCAGGGTGTTGCGCTCGACCCGGGCCTTACGATGAGTGCTGTCGAGGGTCATGTTGAAGCAGTGTCGTTGGCTCGCAAGCCCGCATTAAACCATAGCCGATCCGCACCACATAAGGGCGAGGGCCGCAAACACCGGAAACGACGGCGCAAATCGTCCCGGCGAGCCAGGCATTGAACCGCGCCCAGAGCGGTATGCGATGTTTTTGGATGGCATCGGCCCCGGAAGACCTGAAGACCGCTCAAGTCGGTGCAGCTCAAGATATTGAATACTATATATTATTCTAAACCGCGCCCCGCTAAGGGCCGTGGATGTACCAAACGTAGAATTCACTCGAAAATCAGCATCTCGCTCCGGGCGCGGTTTAGCTCGACATCCCGCGCAGCAGCTCGCGCACGAATCCGGGCCCGCGATAGATGAGTCCGCTGTAGATCTGCACGAGATTCGCACCGGCCGCGAGCTTGGCCGTCGCGTCCGCAGGATCCATGACGCCCCCGACACCGACGAGCACCGGGGCCGGACCAACGGCCTGTCGGACCAAGCCCAGCAGGGCGGTGCTGCGCTCCCGGATCGGTCGACCCGAAAGCCCCCCGCTCATCCCCTCGATGGTGCTGCGCAGCCCTTCGAAGCGGATGCTGGTGTTGGTCAGGATCAGGCCGGCACAGCCCGCATCCAGTGCGGCGCGGGCGCAGTCGATCGCGTCCTCGTCGGCGAGGTCCGGCGCGAGCTTGACCAACAGAGGCTTGGGCCGGGCGAGACGCTGGTTGGGCCCCTGGATCGCCTCGATGATGCGCGCCACCTCGTCGACTCGCTGCAGATCACGCAAACCGGGCGTGTTCGGGCTCGAAATGTTCACGACCACATAGTCCGCGAGATGACCGACCCGCTCGAAGCTGCGTCGATAGTCGTCCGCCGCCTCCTCCGCCGGCGTGACCTTGGACTTGCCCAGATTAACGCCGAGGGGAACCTGAAGGATGTCGCGCGCACGCAGCCGCTCCAGCCGGATCGCCGCCGCATCCGCACCCGCGTTGTTGAAACCCATCCGGTTGATCAGCGCCTCGTCAGCCGGCAGACGAAAGAGGCGGGGTTTCGGGTTGCCGGGTTGCGCCAGCGCCGTGATGGTCCCGACCTCGATGAAACCGAAGCCGAGCGCCTGCCAGGCGGGCACGGCGACGGCGTCCTTGTCCAGACCAGCAGCGAGTCCGATCGGGTTGGGGAAGTGAAGGCCCATCGCGTCCACGGCTCGTCCCGGGGCACGGGCTACATCCCCTGCACCCAAACGGCCCGAGAACCAGCGCGACCATAGTCCGAGGAGCGCGAGCGTCGCGTCGTGAGCGCGCTCGGCGTCGAGGCGAAACAGAAGCGGGCGCACAAAGCGCCACAACCGTTCGTTGAGCCCCGTGCTTGACGTTACTCGTTGCATGTGCCTCTAAATCCTGTACCCGCAAAAGATGAAGACAACTCGATCAGTTAGATCGGCATTCTAACGCATGCTAGGCCCAATTCGGACGCGTTCGGCGACACGAAGACTTGAGGTTCACACCCGAGAATTTCGCGAAAAACGGCATCCGCCGGAAGACAAACGACGACCGCCCGTCTACACTCACGCATCCTTAAGACCCCCCCGGCATACGGCTTCGCTCATAGAAACGAGATGCTTTAATGACACCGGATTTCAAAAAGATCGCCGCTCGCATCCCATTCTTCGGCATCATCGTACCGACCCTGTTGGGATTAGTGGTATTCCTTTATATATTCGACGTGTCACTTCTTGATCCGACCAATGTCGGCTGGCTGATGACGGACGATCTCGGTCAGCACTTTTCGGGATGGCATGCCTTCCGATTCGACGCATGGCGGTTTCCGATAACGACCACGACGCTGGTTGCCTGGCCAGTCGGCATTCCGATCGTCTTTACCGACTCCAACCCATTGCTTGCGCTTGCCCTGAAACCGCTCAACCTCATCCTTCCAGAGCAGTTTCAATACATCGGACCATGGTACGCACTTTGCTTGGTACTGCAGTCTTTTTTTGCATATCTGCTGGGATTTCGAATCTCGGGAAACCGCGCATTCGCTGTCGCGACTGCCTTGCTGTTTCTGCTCTACCCACCCTTACTCACGCGGTGGGGCCACGACACTCTGATGGCACACTGGCTGATTCTCTGGGCAATTAGCCTGTACTTTTCCCCGACAACAAGCGCGGGAGAGAAATCCATACGTGCACAAGGACTTGCAATTATCCTTCTATCAGCCGCCATTCATTTCTATCTGACGGCCATGGTTCTTCCGCTGATCATCGGAGCCATGGTATTCGGACCAGGCATCGTTGCCCGAAAACTCCTGAGCGTATTCGCAGCACTCTTGCTCCTATTCGGCGAAATGGCGTTACTTGGATATTTCTCTCTAGACTCCGCGGGTAGCCACGGTTTCGGTTACTATTCGATGAATCTCAATGCACTGTTTAATCCGGCAGGCCTATCGTATTTCCTACCCTCGCTACCGAGAGGCCCCGGGCAATACGAAGGATACCAGTATTTAGGATTAGGCGGATTGATGACGCTGACAGTCGCAGGCGGACTGTTCATGCACGCCGCACTCTCCAGAGACCGCGCACTTTCTCCGACCCCTTACCGCACGAGCTTTCTGATAATCTACGGGGTCGCAACGACCCTGTTCGCCATCTCCTTACCGGTGTTGTTCGGAGACCGTGTCGTCGTGGACTTCACGCTGCCGGAATTTGCCAAATCTGCCCTAGGCGTCTTTCGCTCCAGCGGACGCTTCTTCTGGCCGGTGGCCTATCTGCTTTATGTCGGCGCACTCATCATCGTTTGGCGACGCGCCCGACCGATTGCCGTTCCGCTTCTCTTAACCTTATGCCTCATTCAATTCATCGACCTCATGCCGCTGCGCTCTGCGATCAGCAGCACATTCACTCAGGAATATGCACATGACAACCTGAGCCCCGCACTTAAGCCGTTACTTAGCGAGGCCGAAGCCATTTATGCGGATGGCCCTTGGGGGAAAAAGCAATCCGCCATGTATCGAAGCGTTTTGCTTGGCGCGCCTCAAGGCGTCCCGGCTATCCCGGTCTACAGCGCAAGATCCCACCTAAAACTCGCTGCGTGGGAAAACGAATTCAGAATGAATCTGGCAAGCGGCACCACGTCGACCCGCAACATCCTAGGCATTTATCCTTCCGGCTGGGATGTCTGCGCTCCGGGTCGAGTCTTCTTAACCATCGGCGATTGGGTTCTGATGCTCCCTGAGCACGCCATTTACTCCGCGGCAATTCGTTACACCCCCGACCGGATTGCGCGAGCGTCGGCGCCGGACCCCGAGCAGTTGGTCGCCGGTTGTGGGTTGGACTGCGCGTTGCTGATTGCCGCCCAAGACGAAGCATCTGCTTCGCTTTCGTCAGCGCTTGTCGATGCATTCCAAACGGCAGGGAGTGGAATCGATCGATTGGCTTACCAAGATTCCTACCTGGCTGTCATTGAGAACAGTATGGTTCGACACGAGGAATTCGATCGACGAGCGTTACATTACAAAACCCGCATTCTTGGCAAGGACATCGCGATAGAAAGCGCCGGAAATAACTCTGGAAACCGATCATCCATTAAGGTCGACGGCGTCGAATACTCGCATCAACGGCGCGGCCTCAACATGGTCTTGATCGCCCCGGACAAACCAATAAGCGCCTTCAGCTTCGACACTCACGCCGGAGTCTGTAGATAAATTCCTCCGCCTGCTCCGAGAGCGGCGTCAAGCATACAGGGCCCCAGCAAGCGCCGACGCAAGGCGATCGAGCGCAGACCTGAAATTACAGGACTCAATCCGCGAAGAACCAATCATGTTCAAACCGATCACGACAATTCTGCATAGGGTCGCGACCTTCGGAATCGTGGGAGCAGTTGGAACCCTAGTGCATTATTCGGCACTTGTGCTTCTAGTCGAAACCAAGCTACTCGATGCCGTCGCGGCAACGACAGTCGGTTTCGCACTTGGCGCCATTGTCAACTATTTATTGAACTATCGTTACACCTTCAACAGCACGAAAGCGCATCGTGATTCCGGGCCTAAATTTGCGTTGATCGCGATCGCCACCGGGCTGTTGAACACGCTGATGGTCCACGCGGGCGTCGACATCCTCGGGTTCAATTACCTCCTCGTCCAGGTCGTCGCCACGGCGACCGTATTTTTACTCAATTTCGTCTTGAATAGCCTCTGGACCTTTCGGGAGAGCGATGCGCTATGAGCCTCAAATATTCAGATTCGCTCTACACCTTGTCCGACCCGAACGCCACGGTCCCGGTCACCGAGCCGCCGACCCTTTCGATCATCGTGCCCGCCTACAACGAGGCCGAGGTGCTCGAGGAGCTCCATCGGCGTCTGACGGCCGTAATCGACGGGTTGGGCGTCACTGCCGAGGTGATCTACGTGAACGACGGCAGTCGCGATGCGACCCTGGACATCCTCTATCGTCTGCGTGGCGCCGATCCGCGAGTGGCCGTCTTGAATCTCAGCCGCAACTTCGGAAAAGAGATCGCGATGACGGCCGGCCTGGATCACAGTCGCGGCGAGGCCACGGTCATTATCGACGCCGATCTTCAGGATCCGCCCGAGTTGATACCCGAACTGATGGCACGCTGGAGTCAGGGCTACGACGTGGTCTACGCGACACGCCTGTCGCGCGACGGCGAGAGCGCACTGAAGAAGCTGAGCGCACGCTATTTCTACCGCGTCATCCGAGGCATGAGCCCGATCGAGATCCCCAAGGACACGGGGGATTTCCGCTTGCTCAGTCGCCGCGCAGTCGATGCCCTGTGCCGGCTGCGCGAGCAGCATCGCTTCATGAAGGGCCTGTTCGCCTGGATCGGCTATCGACAAACCGCGGTGACCTACCATCGCGACCGGCGCAGCGCCGGGGTGACCAAGTGGAATTATCACAAGCTGTGGGGTTTCGCGATCGAGGGCATTACATCCTTCAGTACGGCCCCGCTCAAGGTCGCCAGCTATGTCGGCCTGATCACGGCCATGACGGCATTCCTTTACGCAAGCTGGATTATCTATAAGACACTGCGTTTCGGCGACCCCGTAGCTGGCTATCCGTCCCTGATGGTTGCCGTTCTTTTCCTCGGAGGCGTGCAACTCGCAGCCATCGGCGTACTCGGCGAGTATCTCGGGCGGATGTTCAACGAGACCAAAGGTCGACCACTCTACCTTGTCGAGACCTACGAACGGCCGAGGCAGTGTGAGAGCGAGGGCGACCTCCCCTCCGAGACGTCCGTCGCGTCCTCGGCGCATACGACCGGTCGCAGGTAGGTAGACCGCGGTCTGCATCATCGTCGAGCAAGGTGCGGCGACATCGGCATCCCTCTGCATACAACCCCTGTTCGGGCTAGCGCGAAAATCTCCCCTCGCGCCGCAGGCTGTACTCGTTTCCGACAAAGATCAGAGCCGCGCCTGCGATGACCCAGGGGTCGAGTCCCTCGCCATAGTAGATCGCCCCGACCAGCGCGATCAGCGGCAGGCGCAGAAAATCCATCGGCAGCACGACCGTCGCGTCGGCGTGCTGAAACGCCTTGGCGATACCCAGATGCGCGGTGATCCCGGTGACCGCGGCGACGAGCAGCCAGGGTACATCGGCTCGGACGACCGGCTGCCAGACCAGCAACGCAGGGACGAGTCCGATCAGGAGCTGCATCGCCAGCATCCAGAACAGGATGGTGAAGACGCCGTCAGAACGCGTGAGGCCCTTGGTCGCCGTCAAACTCACGGCGAAACCGACCGCCGCCGCCAGCCCGATCAGCACACCGAGATCGATCGGTTGCAGGCCGGGCCGCGTGATCACGAGGACCCCCGCTACGCCCAAAACAAGCGCCACGACACGTCCTCGATTCAACCGCTCGCCGAGAAAGAAGAGCGCCAGCACGGCCGCCCACACGGGCGTGGTGAATTCGAGCGCGAAGACCAAGGCGAGCGGCAAGATGCCGATGGCGGTGATCCAGAAGACCTGCCCGCCGTAATGGAAGAGGTTGCGCAGCAGGTGAAGGGGCAGCCGTTCGGTGCGATAAAAGCCCGGGGCCAACCACAACGCCAACGGCACGAGGAGCGGCAGACCGAATGCGGTCCGCAGAAAAAGAAACTGCACCGGCTCCATGGTGTCCAGCAGCTCGCGCGCCGAGACAGCGAGCAGTGCGAAGGAGGTCAGGGCCACACCCATCCAGGCCGCCGCAAGGGCAAGCGGCCGAGCTGCGCGCGGCGGCGTCGAGTCTCGGGACATGTGCTGCTCTACCTGAAACCGATCGCCAAGGCAGCGGTCAGCGCCAGCAAGATCGCGGACTGGAGCCGATAGTCCGACCACCAGGCGCCTGCCCGCGTCGGGCGCGCTAGGGCCGGATGCCAGACCATCTCGCGGCTCGCGATTGCACGCGCAGCCGAGGGACGCGGCTCAAGCAAACCGACGACGACGAAGATCGACGCGCTCAGGGCAAAGAGGATCCCCGCAACCAAGGTGAAGTGCAGATTCAGCACCCCTCCGAGCGTCAGGGCGAAGAGCACTGCAGACACGGCGTGACCGCCGAGCAGGGTCGCAAGCGCGGCCCTCGGTCCCGGCCGCGCCCAGAGCGCGCCCAGCAGGAAGAGCGCCGCGACCGGTGGAACCAGATAGGACAGCGCGGTCTGCAGATAGTGGAAGAGCCCCTCGAAACTGCCGATCCACGGGGCGACAGCGGCCGAGATCAACATGAAGAAGAGGATCGCGATGCGCCCGATCCAGGCGGTCTGGCGCGGTGTCAGGTTCGGGCGCAGCGGCTTGATGAAGTCGAGCGTGAGGAGCGTTGCGGCAGAGTTCAGCGTCGAGTCGACACTCGACATCAGTGCGGCAACCAAGGCCGCCAGCACGATCCCGCGCAACCCGACCGGAAGCAGCTCGGCAATGAGCGACGGGAAGACCTGATCCGCCTGCTCGAGACCCGGAATGATCTGAATCGCGATGACGCCCGGGATGACCATGATGAAGATCACCGAAAGCTTCAGGAATCCGGCCAAGAGCGCCCCCCAACGGGCATTCTCGATGTCCCGGGCACCCAGCACACGCTGGACGACAAACTGATTGGCACACCAGAAATAAAAGCCCAGCACGGGCACGCCGACCACCACACCGAGCCAAGGCAGGTTCGGGTCGCTCATCGGAAGAAAGAGACTCAACTGCTGCGGATCCGTCGCCTCGACCACCCTTCCCCAGTCGAAATCAATCGCCTGGAAACTGAAGAAGGTGACCAGCGACGCCCCCACCAGCAGGATCACCGCTTGGAGCACGTCGGTGTAAACCACAGCCGCCAGTCCGCCGGCGGCGGTGTAGATGCCCGCAACGGCGGCCAGGATCAACGCGGCGGTGAACAGATCAAGCCCCGGAACGAAGGCGCTGAGGACGATCGCACCAGCGAAGAGCGAGCCGGCGGTATCGACCAGGATGTTCGAGACCAGGGTCAAGGCCGAGAAGTAGCGCCGCGCCCGCCCGTCGAAACGCCGCTCCAGATACTCCGGGACGGTACCGATGCGTGCGCGCAGATAGAGCGGAATCAGGATGATGGCGAAGACGACCAGAAGCGGCGCGGCCATCCACTCGTAGTTGGCGACCGCAATCCCCCAGATATAGGCCGCGCCCATGAGCCCGATCAGAGTCGTGGAGGAGATATTGGAGGCGAACAACGACAACCCGACCGGCAGCCAGCCGAGCCGCCGCCCGGCCAGGAAGAGATCATCCGCATCATGGGTACGACGCGCGAGATAGGCGCCGATCGCAAAGACGATCAGAAGATAGAGGCCGATGATCGCGAGATCGACCGTGTCGATTCGAGTGAGGAAGGGATCCATGACAGGGGCATCGCTCCATCGAACCTGAAACGCGTGACTGACCGCCCCCGTCGCCGGGGGCTCGGGATCAGTCGCTTGCGAGCACGCGCATCAGGATCTCGTTGACCTGCTGCGGATTGGCCTTGCCCTTGCTTTCCTTCATCACCTGACCGACGAAGAATCCGAAGACCTTATCCTTGCCGGCGCGATATTGCTCGACCTGGCCGGGGTTGGCGGCGACGATCGCCGCGATCATCGCCTCGAGCTCGCCGCTGTCGGTGATCTGTCGCAGCCCGCGCGCCTGAATG
>RZZS01000099.1 GCA_009929775.1 Alphaproteobacteria bacterium | reverse complement strand
CCGGCACTCATTTTAAGGAGATAGACTATGAGACAAGACGGCTAAAGCCTTTTTCCGCCTGAAGGCGGAGGTTTTGGACCTCAAGTGGGGACAATAAATATGAATTTGAACACCGTCGAAACACTTGAACCGACTTCACCGGTCGGCATGACCGCGAAAGCCATCATGGAAGCCTGGTGCCGCAACTTTTCGCCGGACGGATTCTTCCGCTTTCACGATCCCGTCGTACCTTTCGCCGTCGAAGAACGAAGAAATTTCCGCGCGACGCGCCTGTCCGTATGTTGCGACGAATCGAGCGAAGAGTTTGCATATCTGATCGAAACGCCAGACGGTCATCACGCCGGGTTATTCGAACCCGGCGACAATCAACGCGCTACTCTTCGCGATCGTATTGTTTCTTCGCTAGGTCTAACCCCAGGCGAATACAGATAGCCGGACGCTCCTGACACCCGTCCCGAATGAGCTGCCTTCGGTTGTATTCCGGGAACGCAAGCCATTGAACTGTTATTAACACTCTCCAGTATATGATAGGCTCTTCTGGTTCGCAGTTGGAGAATGCAGGGGCGAGGCCATGGAATCCCGGAACGTCAAGACCATCGAGATCACGCCCGAGACCGAGGCGCAAGCCCGTGCGCTTCTGGAGACATTGCAGGCACAACTCGGCTCGTTCGAGTCGTTCGTCGCCCGCCGGTTTGACGAGCTTTCGACGGAAATCAACGCCACCGCGCAACAGATGGACATGGTCGAAAGCGGTCTGAGTCGGCGTTTCGGCGATATTATCGGCATTCTGGGCGCC
Source organism: Alphaproteobacteria bacterium (assembly GCA_009929775.1). Taxonomy (GTDB): domain Bacteria; phylum Pseudomonadota; class Alphaproteobacteria; order Micavibrionales; family Micavibrionaceae; genus RZZS01. The sequence continues at coordinate 7,452 of RZZS01000099.1, read as the reverse complement.
ATTTCGTACCATGGCACCGGCACATCCCCCGTTAACACCGGCGTCGAACTCGACGCGGTCATTAAAACGACAGAGGATGCCGCCAATACGATTCTCGACGCCGCCGACCAGATCGCCGACAGTCTGCGCAGGAACATAGACTGGGCGAACGAGAGCGAACGCGGCGCGCTGCTTGATAGCATCAGCGGCAAGGTTCAGGAGATCCTTCTCGCCTGCACATTCCAGGACCTGACGGGTCAGCGCATTTCCAAGGCCATCGAAAACCTGCGCACCGTCGAGGCCCAGCTCTCCAGCACGCTTCAGGCGCTCGGTATCGAGATCGAACCGGCAGAAGGACCGGTGATCGACGCGACCGAACGCGTGACCTCCCAGGCCGACATCGACGCCCTTTTTAAGGACAGCCGGGCCTGATTTCCGCGCGAGAACTTTTATCCGACCTCTCTTGTTGGAGAGCGCATCAGCTGACTTTAACGCGGGAGGGAAACATGCCCAGTCTCTTCGAACTGCTCAAAGCCGATCACGACCGAATCAAAGGCCTGATTCAGGAGATCGGTCGAACGACCAACGGGGACTGGAAAAAGCGAGAGAAACTTTTCGACGAACTCCGGTTCGAACTCTGTGCGCATGCGCATTTCGAGGACGAAGTCGCCTTTCCGCGCATACGGGAAGCGCTCGGCGCGCAGGATACGAACCCCATCGCGAACGAAGAGAACGAACATGCAAAAATCGGGGAGCTCGTCGCGCGCCTGGAAGCGCTCGACACCAAAAGCAGCGAATGGTCGGACACGATCCACGAGCTCCAGTTCTTCTTCAGCCGACACGCCGCCAATGAGGAAGCGACATTCTTCCCGCAGGCAGCCCGTCGACTCGATCCTGATATCCCGGAGCGCCTGGGGCAACTATACGAGGAGCGCCGCAGCGCACCAGTCAGATCCTCCTGATGCCGCGATCAAGAGGCGTCATAAGGACATTGTCCGGCGCGAAATGTTGCGATCCAGAGACGCGAGGGTGCAAAATCCGTTTTTCTCGGCTTCATACCTCAAACGAATGGTCGTGTCCCGTATCGACATCAGTGTTTCGTAAGACGAGGTGACGAAGTCATCGTAGGACCAAAGCTCTGAAGCAGCCCGGTTGCGCACGGGTATCGTGCTGGCGTCCTCCGCGTAAATCTCGAAGGTCAATTCGTCGTCCCCATCAACAAGATTATTAAGACGATCGAAGTGGTCCATCATTATAGAGACGTAGCGTTCATATTCCGAAATCCTCACGGCAGGCAACATGGCAAGATTCTCCGGCACGTCCTGGGAACGTTCGAGGCGTTCGAATGTGTCGATATAAAGTATATCCAGTTGCGCCATCAGGTCGGGACGGTTCAGATCGGAAATTTCGCGTGCGACCAGATCGTAGGCAAACTCGGCATCCGAAGACACGGTGTTCCGTCTTTCGTCCATTGAACCGAATTGAGCATCGAACCGTTCATTGAACTCTGCCGTGGTCAAAGGAGCCTGATACCGGAACGGCTCCGCCCAAAACCTTCCCTCCCCCCACTCTTGACCAACCGGCTCCGTAGCCAGAGCATCACCAGCACCGGCAATCCCCGACCGCACTGCAGCAGCTAAAAAAACAGCAACCATTTGAGACGCTCGATTCATCAGTCCCTACCCCATCTTTCGAAGATTACGTTCCCGGACATTACGCTCACCACTAGCGTTATGTCAAAACAAAATTGGATGCGACTGGTTACAGCCAGCTGCCGTTCCTTAATCGGCTTCCCCGGGATAGCAGACGCAACGATTGCCCAGAAACCACTGATGAGGTATCGTAATTCCCTGCCGCAAGGAGTCCCTATGTCCCGCCATGACAAGCCGCATATCGCCGAGGAACTGAAAACCATCGCGGACATGGTGCGCCACGCCGTGAGCCGCTTCAACGAAGCGGATCTCTTTTACGGACACGGCACCGGAAACGCGCTGGACGAAGCGATTTTCATCGTCATGGAATGCCTGCACCTTCCCCCGGACACCCGCCTCGAACCGTTCTGGAACTGCCGCCTTACGAAAGAGGAGCGCCACCGGGTCGGCGAACTGATCGAACAGCGCGTCGAGACACGCAAGCCTGCCCCTTATCTTCTGAAGCGGGCCTACGTTCAGGGCATTCCCTTTTATGTCGACGAGCGCGTGATCGTGCCCCGATCCTTCATTGGCGAAATCCTCACCCGCGAGAGCGGATTCGATCTGGCGGGCGACCCCGACGATGTGGAAACGGTTCTCGATCTCTGCACTGGCTCGGGATGCCTTGCGATCCTCGCCGCGCTGATTTTCGAAAATGCACAAGTCGACGCCGTCGACCTCTCTGCCGACGCACTCGAGGTCGCGCAAAGAAATGTTGCCGACCACGGTCTGGGGGCCGCCATTGCACTGTTTGAAGGTAACCTCTGGGAGCCCCTCGGCGAACGCACCTACGACGTCATCCTTTCGAACCCGCCCTACGTGGACCGCGAGGGAATGGACGCCCTGCCCGCCGAATACCGCCACGAACCGGAAATGGCCCTCGCCTCGGGCGACGACGGGCTGGACGCGGTGCGGGAGATTCTCGCGAAGGCCTCCCGCCACCTGAACACCGGCGGCGGCCTGCTGTGCGAAATCGGGCGCGGGCGGGCGTTGATCGAGGAATGCTGGCCCCGCGTGCCGTTCCTTTGGCTTGAAACCGAAAACAGCGAGGGCGAAGTCTTCTGGATAACGCGCGAGCAACTGATATCGGCCGGGCTCTGACCCGCGGCGCCCTGCGGTTTTTGAAAGATTCGATCCGGAACGGCCCGTTTTTTCTCTCGTTGGCATCGGGACAAGGAGCAGAGACCCGCCATGCCCCCGGACAAGACACCGATAGAGTTTACCATGGAGGCGCCTTCCGGCTACGTGATCATGGAACCGATCCGCCGCCGCCTCGGCGAACTGGCACTTCTCGGAAAATTCGGGCGAGGTTTGGGGACCCGGCATAAAAGACCCCAAGACAGAGAGGAGGCGCGAATGAGCTATCCCCATAATGTGCAGGGCGCACTCAACACATTTCAGGAGTGGATCGTCGAACTCACCGAAATGGACGGCATCCGGAGTCCGGAAGAAGCCTATTCCGCACTCAGGGCCGTCCTGCAGACACTGCGAGACCGCATGCCGGTCGAGGAACTCGCCCAGTTCAGCGCCCAGTTGCCGATGATCGCCCGCGGCATCATGTTCGAAGGCTGGGACCCGACCGGCAAGCCGGAAAAATTCGACATGCAGGAATTCGTCGACGCGGTCCGCCGGAAGCTTGCGGGCAAATGCGGCGACATCGACCCGCTGAGCCTCGTCCAGAATGTGTTTTCGACCCTCGACGTGCACGTCAGCAAAGGCGAAATGGACGACGTCCGCGGCGTCATGCCGAGAGATCTTAAGGCCATGTGGTCGCAGCGCCAAAACTCGTAGCCGCAGAGGAGGACAGACGCCATGCAGAACCGTCCCGAAGACTACAGCCCTGACGATTTCGACGAAAACGGGCAACCCCGCGAAAGATACAGGCACCTGGAGAACGAGCGAGTCAAAAAGCAGGACAAGTGAACGCAGATCGGGCAGGGCCGCCCGGCACGCTCCAGGTCCGCCGTGAACTTCGTGTTCGCTGTGGTGAAAACATCAGGTGCGGGGCCGTTTCGTTTTTTTCACCATCTGGTCGCCAAATTCCGGAAGCCCCGGTCAGTTGTTGTTGTTCCGCTGCCTGACCGGGCGGAAGGGCCAGATCCAGGAAACGAAAGAGGGCGCGCTGCGAGTCTGGATCCAGAGCTTGCCGCTGCCCGAGAATTTCGCGACCAACCCTTCCCCGGAAAAGAAGAAGGATTTGTAGCCCGCGAATTTGCCGATTTTATATTCGAGTCCTTCGGAGAAACCGACGACATGCTTGGTGTCGATGGTGTAGCCGTCCTTGACGTCGATCTCGAGAATGCCGCCATAGGATGCAAAAAAGAGATCGCCCGTTCCAGAACATTTCACCAGAAAGAAGCCGGCCCCGGAAAAGAACCCCTTGATCATGCCCTGCCATTTCGCCGAGACGTCCACACCTGCGCCCGCCGCCAGAAATGCGCCGTTCTGGAGGTAAACGGTCTCGCCGTTCAAATGCACATGATGCATGTCGCCCGGAAGACCGGCGGCGAAGGAAACCTCTCCCGGAAAGCGGTCGGCGGCAAACTCGTTGATGAACAGACTTTCCCCGCCGAGAAAACGCCGGAACCCGCCCTTCAGGCGGGTCTTCATCGAGACGTTCGTATCCATCGTCACCATGGCCGAAGCCTCGGCCTTGATCGTCCTGCCAGCGGGCAGCGTGACGCGGACGAGCGAAAATTCCGGCCGGCCTTCGAAGCTGTGTACGAATTCGGATGTCTGTGTCGTCATACCGTCCCCCGTCCCCTACTGTTCGCGCGGCAAAAGCATCGGCCCCAGCACCGCGCCGAACGCGCCGGGACTGTGAGACTGACACCAGACGCGGCCCTTTCCCTCGAAGCGGCAAACAAATCCTTCGCCTCCGAGAAACGAACTCATCCAGCTTGCGCCGACCTTGCTGATTTTGAACTTGAGGCTGTCCTCGAACGCGACGATATGGCCGGTATCGACGATATAATCTCCGTTCACGTCGACCGGATAAATCATCCCGAAGGCATTCAGAATCACCGTCCCGCGACCGCCAACCCGCAGCCAGAACAAACCCTCGCCCGAAAACAGACTCTTGAGTCCCTGCCAGCCCAGATCAAGGTCGACATCTTTCGTCTGCGCAAGAAACGAGGATCCTTGCACGACAAGCCCCGGCTTGCCGCCGCCAAGGTCGTGCACGAGCATGTCGCCGCTCAGCGCGGGCGCGAGAAACAGCTCCGCCCCGTCGCGCTCGCTCGTATAGTGGTTCAGGAAAAAACTCTCGCCGCCGACCATGCGCTTAAGGGCCCGTCCGATGCCACCCCGCCCCTTTTTGTGGGTCGTCGTCCTGGCGTCCAGACCGGACGACATGGCGACCATGCTGCCCCCCTCGGCCGTGATCTCCTCGCCGCGCGCGAAGGTCAGTCTGGCCACCGTGTTCGACGGGCGCTCGAGAATATCGATCTGCATGATTCCCGCTCCCTAATTCAGCTTCGGATTGATGGTCGTGGCAAGCCCCGCGAGACTGCGCGTCTGGATGTAGACTTTGCCCTTTCCCGAAAGACGGGTCAGAAGCCCCTCCCCGCTCGTCAGGCTCGAGATCAGGCCGCCTGAGAGCTGCATGCGGATTTTCACGCCCTCCTCATAGGCCACAAGGTGACTCGTATCGACCAGAAACTCACCGTCCATCTCGCGTTCGTAAATCCGCCCGTAAGCGCCATACCAGACCGTCCCGTGCCCGGAAACGTGCTGGCGGAAAAGCCCTTCGCGCGCGATCCACGACCGGAAACCCGCCCAGCGGATCGAGAGCTTCACGCCCGGTGTGGAGGCAATATAAGAGCGCGGCTGGAGAAAAAGCCCGTTTCCGTTCAGTTCCGCCGCACGTATCTCGCCGGGCGTGGCTTGCGTGAGGACGATCCGCTTCGGCTGCCTCGAATCGTTGCGATAGTCGTTGACAAAGAAACTCTCGCCGCCAAACAGCTTGCGCCCGAGCGCCGCGAAAAAACCGCCGTTCGTGCGCGAGCGATGGCGGAGGCCGGTATCCATACTGGCCATCGCGCCGGATTCGGTCGCGATGCGGTCGCCCGGCGCCAGCGTCACATGCACGTTCGCAAAAGCGGGGCCGCCTTCAATCGTGTAATCCATTTTCCTCCGCCCTCCCGTTCTCCGGATGGCTTTCCAGTCTAGCTTCAAACGCCGCATATAGGAATGCCGGATGAACACGGGGATCGCCTGAAAACAGATCCGCGGTCAGCGTGGTATAAACTATGTGATGCATTCCAACAGCTTGTCATGTATGGACCTGCCTCCGAATGCATCCCGGACGTCCTTCATCGTTTTGTTAATGAGTTAACAGGGGCACTTTTGATGCCGTAACAGACTTCCGTAGTAGTCTCGATGAAGGCAGGTCCATCCCATTATCCCGACACGACCTGTCCGCCGAAGCCCGAAGGGCGCAGGCGGAAGCGGAGGGATCTTGTCTATTCAAAACCTGCTATAACGGTTCTCAAGGCAGGAAGCCCTGCTCCTTCCGCGCGGAAGGAGCAGGGCGGGGTTGCGGTGAGAGCCGAGAGGGATCTCGTGCACAAGGCACATGACGAAGCCCGGCAACCGCTTCCCTCTCCTGCCGTTCCAGACAGTTGATCGTGCATCAGGCACACAGACAAGAGAGGAAACACCATGTCTTCGAACACAAGATATAAGCAAATCCGCCCTGGATGTCCATTACGCGCCTTCCGGAACGTACAGACGTTACACCAGCGACGGGGCCGGGGTCGCGGCTCTGATCGAGAGCCTCAAGCCTGATAAACCGGATCATATCGTCACGGAGCCGAGTGGCGGATACGAACGGAGGTTACTCGCCGCGTTGCAAGCCGGCGACTGGCCGGTCAGCCTGGTCAATGCCCGGCAGATCAGGGATTATGCCCGCTCTCGCGGCATACTGGCCAAGACCGACAAGCTTGACGCTGCGGTCCTGTCCGATTACGGAGCCACGATCCGTCCCGCGTCCAGTCCGGTTCTGTCCGGGGAGGTCTTGCGTCTTAAGGCTTTGATACGCAGACGCGAACAGGTTGCCAGGTTCATCCGTCAGGAGAAATCCGCCTTCGAGCACATTCATGAGGAAGACCTCCGGAAAATGGCAGACAAGCATCTGGAATACCTGGAAGGTCAAAAGGAAGAACTGGATGGCCTGATCGAGGTCGCCATGAATAAAGCAGACGACATGAAACACAAGGCCGAAATTCTGCGCAGTTGCAAGTGCATAGGCCTTCAAACCGCCGCGATCCTGATGGCCGACATGCCGGAACTTGGCACCATCGATGCCAGAAAAGCCGCTTCTCTGGCCGGACTCGCGCCGCGCAACCGCGACAGCGGAACATGGCGCGGTCAGCGCTCCATATCCGGCGGCAGAGCGTCCGTCACGCGCGCCCTCTATCTCGCCGCCGTCTCTGCGTCCCGCAACAACCCTGACATCAAGGCGTATTACACGAAAAAGAGAAACGAAGGAAAGCCGCCAAAACAAGCCCTTATTGCCTGTGCAAGGAAACTTCTCCTCACGCTCAACGCCCTTTTGCGCGACGGGCGAATGTGGACGGCGGAATACGCTCCCGCCGATGCCTGAACCCACTGTCAACAGGTTTAAATCAAACGAAAAGCCGAAGGGCGATTGCCCTCCGGCCATGTTTCGTGACGATCATCGGCTCTCCAGCCTGTACCGTGCGGCCAGTATATTATTGACATGCACAGTACCCGACACAGTGGGATAAGGCGGTGAGATGATTCATAATTTGGGATTCTT
>RZZS01000098.1 GCA_009929775.1 Alphaproteobacteria bacterium | reverse complement strand
TCCAGAAGTCGCCCGCAAAAGTCCGCTCCTATTTCAACGCCCCGGAAATCAAGTATGCAGCCTAAGGCAGGTCATCTATTTATATGCGGTGGTAGTAATGGCTTCTGCATCCCCCTCCTCGAAAGCCCGCAACTCGCCATAAAGCGCTTCAAGCCCACAAGCCCGGGCGGCATTCACAAGTCCGCTTCTGTCATACAGACGGTAATCCTGTTCCAGAGCCGCAAAACCATCGGTCATGAGAAGCGCCGTGTCGATCACTCCTGCGGGCCACGCCTTTTCGACAACATGACCGGATATATCACTAACCGGGTCGAACACGCCGAACGTGCCTTTCCGGTTTGTCGCGCGTCTCTGCTCGCGAATCATCGGCCTGATCCTTTCAAGCAGCGCGGAAAAATTCGTCTCTCCGGCCTCTTCCCGGAGGACCTGCCAGCGCATCACCATGTCCCTGTCCGCCTGATGATGCAGCGGATCGCCGGCCCAGCCATCGACGAAACCATCGCCCGCGACAATGACGGACGTGTCCGAAATTCCGGCGAAGCGGACACAATCTTCAGCCACATGCAGGATCGTCACCGCGCAACAGGGCAGGTCGGCCTTGTCACTGTAATCGACTCTCGCCCCGGTCCGGAAGGCGCGCCCGATATCCTCTTGCGCCGCCAGCAGCAAACCGCGCAGGTCCGGCCCGAAAGACAGCGCGTGACGCGCGAGTACCTCGTTCAATTCGCCTGCAAGCCAGCTGGCATCGGTTTGTCCCTCACCCGCAATCAGTGGCGCGGGCGAAATTCCAGTCGCTCCATCGATAACCCAGACCGCATTACCCGCACTTCCGGACGCGTCTTCGTTCGGACGGGACGGGGAACCGGCGCGGCAAATGGACGACAGAACATTCAAGATACTCTCCAGTCGCTAATCCGGCTCAAACACGCTGAATACAAGCCCGGGACCGCTCTCCGGCGCCTCCGGGGCAGGCTCCTGCCCGGGCGCATCAGCCTTTTTCGAGCGTTTTTTTGCCCGGTACATCAACTTGTCCGCAACGCTCATGGCTTGTTCGATCAAGACAGTAGCACCGTTTTCCGGGGATGTGTTTCTTCTGTGCTGAAGGTTTTCATAGGAAACCGCAATGCATCCGATGCTGGCTGTCAAGGGATACGAGCCACCTCTGTAACCGAATGAAAATCTGGAAAGTTCCTGCGTCAAACGCACCTTGACCTGTTCGGCCACTTCCCGGTTTGACTGACCCGGTTTTCTCCTTTCGATGAGCATGGCCAGAAATTCATCCCCTCCGGCGCGACAAACCCGGTCATAGGGCCGCACCGCACCGCGCAGCATGGTTGCAAAATGCCTGAGAGCCGCATCTCCGGCAGCGTGCCCTTGCGTGTCGTTCAATTCCTTGAAACGGTTGAGGTCAAGGTTGACGATGACGAGTTGCCTGTCCCCCGTTCTCGCGAGTTCCGAGACCTGCGCCGCCATTTCCTCAAGGAATGCTTGCTTGTTGAGCAAACCAGTCATGGAATCCGTACGCGCCTTGTGCTCCGCATCCTCGATTCGCGCATTTTGCCCGACCGCGGAGGAAAAAGCGGCATCAAGGAAGAAGTCCATGCCAAACCGCTGAATGAATTCCCGCAACCCCGGTGGATCAGCGTCGCCTCCTGCCCGGGCGTTCCGATAGAATTCGCGTACTTCATCCTCCGGGGGAACCGGAAGGAATCGGATGTCGCCCCCCAATTCCAGAGTCGGCACTTCGCCCGCTGGACACTCCTCGCCCTGGGCCACAAGCTGGAATCGATCTTGTGAACTGTCTTTCGCCATGTTCGCACACCCTGGTTTGCTTTTTGTGGAGGAGCTTTGCTTTCTGTCACGGCAAACCCCTCCATGTCAGTTTTTCGAGAAGCGAATATGGCCCTGTTCACGCCATGTGTCAATTGGTTTTTCATAACCAGGAATCATGCCGACGAGCCCGCTCCTCCCGCGGATCGGTTCAATCTCGTCAGTCAGGGTGGTCAGGCTATGTAAGCACTACACAAACAACCGCCATCCACCCGAGCGTGCCCCCAATAAGCGCCACGCGGACATAAAGGTCGATCAGAAAGTTGTCCTTGATGTAGTCGATCCATTCGGTTGTTGAGAAATCGGTGTCCGGAAAGCCGTGATTTTTCTGAAGATTGACGTCACCTGGAAGAAAATCGATGCATTTGAGAACGACAAACGCCGTGCCAATCCCGACAAGCGGCGCCTGCATAAACAGAAACGCGGCCCGGAAGAGTTCCCAATTCATGTACTGGCCATAATAAGATGGATTGGGATCCGCCGAGAGCACCAGAGCGACAAAAAAACACAGGAATTCCCAAAACAGGAGCAACCCGCCGACGATCCAAAAAACGACTTTCGACGGCATTTAGTAAACGCGTTCTTTCGGCGGAATGGGCTCAACTTCGTCGGTCAGCGTGGTCAGGATTACCGGGCGGGTACCGAGCGTGACCTTGCCGTCATCCGCGACCCAGCTGACCGTGTGTTTGAGCCAGTTTCGGTCGTCGCGCTCCCTGAAGTCCTCTCGGGCGTGCGCGCCACGAGACTCCTTGCGGTTGGCGGCAGAATGCATGGTGGCCACAGCCTGATACAGCAGATTGTCGAGTTCCAGCGCCTCTATCAGGTCCGTGTTGAAGATCATGGAACGATCGGTGATCCCCAGTTGCTCGCGCGCGGCGAAACACTCGTCGATCATGCTCACGCCTTCGTCCAGCACCTCGCCGGTACGAAAGACGGCCGCGTGACTCTGCATCGCGCGCTGCATGCGCCCGCGCAGCTCGGCGGGCGATACGACTCCGTCACTATGGCGAACCCGGTCCAGCCGCTCAAGCGCCCGCTCACCCCTGTCGCCCCGAAGCGATTTGTGAGGCATGCCGGGTTTGACGAGTTCCGCCGCGCGCAACGCCGCCGCGCGCCCGAAAACGACGAGATCGAGCAACGAATTCGAGCCAAGCCGGTTCGCGCCGTGTACAGATACGCAGGCCGCTTCGCCAATGGCCATCAGTCCTGGAACGACACGGTTCGGATCGCGGTGAGTCGGGTTAAGAACCTCCGTACGATAATTCGTCGGGATGCCGCCCATATTGTAATGCACCGTCGGCAGGACGGGGATCGGCTCGCGCGTGACGTCCACGCCCGCGAAAATCTTCGCTGTCTCGGCGATACCGGGCAGGCGCTGGTGGATGATGTCCGGGTCGAGATGTTCAAGGTGTAAATGAATGTGGTCTTTTTCCGCGCCGACGCCGCGCCCTTCGCGAATCTCGACGGTCATCGAACGCGAGACCACGTCGCGGCTCGCGAGGTCTTTGGCGGAAGGCGCGTAGCGCTCCATGAAACGCTCGCCCTCGGAATTGGTCAGATACCCGCCCTCGCCGCGCACACCTTCGGTAATCAGGCAGCCCGCGCCGTAAATGCCGGTCGGGTGGAATTGAACGAACTCCATGTCCTGCAGCGGAATCCCGGCCCGCAGGACCATCGCGTTGCCGTCGCCCGTGCAGGTATGTGCACTCGTACAGGAGAAATAGGCCCGTCCGTAGCCGCCCGTCGCCAGAACCGTCTGATGCCCCCGGAAGCGGTGGATAGTGCCGTCTTCAAGCGAAAGCGCCATGACACCCACGCACGCCCCGTCGTCGTCCATAATCAGATCAAGGGCGAAATATTCGATGAAGAACTCGGCCCGGTGTCTGAGCGCCTGCTGATAGAGCGTGTGCAAAATGGCGTGACCCGTGCGGTCGGCGGCGGCGCAGGTGCGCTGGGCCGTTCCCTTGCCGTAATGCGTCGTCATGCCGCCGAAAGCGCGCTGGTAGATTTTGCCGTCCTGCGTGCGCGAGAACGGCACGCCGTAATGCTCGAGTTCGATGACGGCGGGAATGGCTTCGCGGCACATATATTCGATGGCGTCCTGATCGCCGAGCCAGTCCGAGCCCTTGACCGTGTCGTACATGTGAAAGCGCCAGTCGTCCTCGCCCATATTGCCGAGCGCCGCGCTGATGCCACCTTGCGCAGCGACCGTATGAGAGCGCGTCGGAAAGATTTTGGTGATGCAGGCGGTCTTGAGCCCCTTCTCCGCCATCCCGAACGTCGCGCGCAAACCCGCCCCGCCCCCGCCGACAACGATGACATCGTAATAGTGATCGGTTATTTGATAGACCTGTGTCATGTTCTGCTTTCTTTCTTAACCACGGACAGCACAGAGAACACGGCGTCTTTCAAATGCATTCCGTCCATTCGTGTTCATTCGCGGCTCCGACGACTGCTAGAATGAGAAGGAAACAACCTTCCCGTCCAGTTGAAAATACTCCTTCGTAAACGCAACCGCTTTTTCCGCCTCGAACCCCTTGCACGTGTACAACACAACCGACAGGAATTTCTGCGACGACCAGAAATAGCCTGAAATCCCGGAATCGATCAGCGGTACGAACGCATCGAAGCCCGCATTCTCGCCGCTCCCCATTCCAGAGCCAGGCGAAAATACGATTGGCGTACCATAGGTTCGCAAACCGAGTTCAGCGGCGAGGTCGAGCAAAAACTGTTTCACAGTTTCACCGTCCACGTCGACCGTCCAGTACCCTTCGATCAACAATCTTTGCCGGAAAATGTCCGGAGCTGTGTTTTCAGGCAGCACGGAACCTATCCTCCAAACGTGACCTTCAGCACACAGAATATCGCCGTAACCGCCGCCGCGAAGAAAAACAGATACATTCCGATCAGTTTCACGGCCTTGAACCATTCGAGGTGGATATAGTCCTCGACGATCTCGCGGCTTCCCAGAACGGCGTGCCAGAAGACCGAAACTATAAAAAGGATCATCATCACTGCGTTGACCGGGTGTCCCAGCAGCGCGGTGAACTCGGCATGGCTCGCACCTATGCTTTGAACGGCGAACCAGACAAACCAGGCAACCAGCGGCACGTTGGCAATCGCCGTCATACGCAGACGAACCCAGCCCGGCACCGCCGACCGCGAACTGCCAAGGCCGCGCACACGAGCCATCGGCGTCTTGTATCCGTTATCTTCCCATTTCCTGCTCATGCTCGAAACCTCACCAGAAAAAAACGCAGAACCACGTGCCAAGCGTCATGACAGCCGTAAAAGCCAGAACCGCGTAGCCGGCGGCAAAGGCGTTTTTCAGCTCGAGCAGCGCGCCAGTGTCCCAGAACAGGTGCCGGATTCCGTTCGCGAGATGGTAATACAGGCAAAACGTCCAGCCAAAAAGCATAAGCAACCCGAGCGGCGAACCACTGAATGTCATGAACGCACCATAAGCTTCCGGCCCGGCAGCCGCCGCGACGAGCCACCACAGGAAATAAAGGATCCCGACGGTCAGCGCGATGCCGGTCAGGCGATGCGTAATAGAAAGGCCCGAGGTCATCAACATCTTGAAGGCGACCTGCAGGAACGGCGAAAGTGGGCGATTTTGCGTTCGATTTCCGGCAGCCATGGCGTTCCTTTTCTAAGATCCGACGAGTTGCAGATCGTTATAATAGGCAGCGTGGCAGGAAAATCAAAGCCTCCGTTTCAGGGAAGCTCCGCCTGGAATGATATTGGCGTCTTTCCGCCCGGCGGGTCCGCGCCGTTCGTCCTTGTTAAAACGACGTCCTCCCTCCCATCCGGCCAGCGAACGGTCATCTCCGGAAGGCCGACGGGCATTCGGGGAGCGCGAGCGACAAGGCCACCTTCCGCCGCGAGTTCAAGACCGAGCGCCGCCTCCACGAGCATGAACGCCGAACCGGCCGCCCATGCCTGCGGAGCGCAAGCGGCGTGGTACTTTTCCGGAGCCTCGCCATCGACCCGCGGCGCACCGCTATACACCTCGAAGAGCCGACCGTCCAGAAAGGCGGACGCATCGGCCACCGCCTGCATGACCTTCGCCGCGGGCTCGTAAAACCCGTAGCGCGCCATACCCGCCGCGCAGATCGCGGTATCGTGCGGCCAGACCGATCCGTTATGGTAAGTGAGATAGCCGAATCCGGCAACCTTTTGACCTTCCGCCATTGTGCGAATGCCGTATCCCGAGAAGGATGACGGGTGCATAAGCGACGCCACTACCCTTGCGGCCTTTTCTTCCGGCACGATGCCGCTGTAGAGCAGGTGCCCCGCATCCGAGGCCATGACGCGGCATGGACGCCCGTCTCCGTCAAGAGCCAGTGCATAAAATCCGTCCGCATCAAGCCAGAAACACTCCTCGAAACGCGTACGGAACGCCCGCGCCTTTTGCCGCCAGCCTTCAGCAATCTCAAGCCCGAGCGTGTCGCCAATATCCGCCGCCGCCATCATCGCCGCATAGGCGTAGCCCTGAAGAGCCGCCGGGGCAACGGGATCCCGAGGCATCAGCTTCGAGCGATAGACCGCGCGAAGGATTTCTTTCTTGCGTGAGGGAGGCAGGACTTTCCAGTGATCCTCGTTCCGCATGCCGCGCGCAAAGAAATGCTCGCGCAGGACGGCCTGGGTCGGAAAGCCATGCGCTTCGACCAGCTGCCGGTTCAACGCCACGACAAGTTCGCCGATATCCCTCAAATCCACCGAATCGAAAAAGCTCTCGGGCAGGTCGCGGGCGCCCCACTCGTCGTCGCGGTGAACGACCGACCCATCCGAATCCTTCCAGAATTGCGTCATAACGCCGCCCTGCCCGTAGGAAAAGGAGACAAACCCGTCGTCGCGCACCATCCGGTTTCCTTCCATCCAGTCCAGCGCCGCCTCGACGTTCGACAGGATGTCACGAAGGAACGCGATGTCGCCGGTCCGCTTCAGATACTCGCCCGCAAGCATGACGAACAGCAGTGTCGTGTCCGCACCTCCGTAATAGCGCGCGAAAGGCTTTTCGCCGATCCGGCTCATTTCGTCGCGGCGGAATTCATGACCGATCTTGCCGGGTTCAGCGGCGATGCCGGGATCTGTCTCCGTGGCCTGATTCGCGGCGAGGAAGCCGAGAACCCCCTTTGCGAGAGCAGGATTGATCGTCAGGGTCTGCAAGGCAGTTACGATTCCGTCGCGCCCGAACTGCGTCGCATACCAGGGCAAACCGGCCGCCGGATAGTCACCATGCCCGGTCGTCATCATCAGCATGCCCAGGTCAGAAAGCGACCGGCCCAGCCACCGCCCGATCAAAGGATCGCCGCTCTCCATCCGTGCCGAGGCAGCCGCGAAACGATTCGCACCGCGCGTTACCTTTTCCAGCGCCTGCGCGAACGATCCGTCACCCGGAATCGCCTCCTTTCCGGCAGGGCGCCCGTAGCGGAAATAAAGGGATGTCCCGGTGCCGGTCCCAAGCGCGATTTCGTACCGTGCAACACCATTGTCTCCAAGGTCGGGATGCCCCGAGAAAGCAAATTCGGCCTGATAGAGGCGCTCGTCGAGTCCCGTGTAAGACCGGATTGCATAACCCGTACAGATTTCCGTTTCGTGAATGCGTCCGCGCCGTGCGCGCCGTTCGCCGCGCATCTCGAAAATCGAGACGAAGTCGGCGTCATAGCGCAAGATCAACGGAAAGCGCACCGGTCCGGGGGCAGCGCTCCTTATATCGAGTTGCTCGTGGACGCAACCATCGTCCAGGAGGATTCGGCGAAACAGCTGGACACCATTATCGAAGAGATAATCGATCGCAATCCGGGTACCGTCTTCCGATATTTCCGCCAGAAGAACCTCGCCCGGCATGCCATCCGAAGACAGGCTGAACGCGCTGACAAGTCGCACGTCGTCAACGACAAGACCGTTGTCGCCGATGGTTTTGGAATCAATGCCATGCATCCCGGCAATCAGAACGGTCGAATTGTACTTGGCGACCAGCGAGTCCGAAGTAGCCGTGTGTTCGCTGTCGTTATGACGAATATCATGGAGTGCGCCCCGATCCTGCGTCATGCCACTTTCCCCCCGCTCCCACCCGTGAATGATCCGTGCCTGTATCAGGATGGTATCAACACACAAGGAAGGTGTCGAAATTATGGAGCCCCGGCGAACAGAATTTGATTAATGAATTTTTTTGTCGCCCAGCCTTACGACATTGTCGTCGGTCGTAAAGTCGCGGTTGATCTCGACCCGGTTGCGCCCTTTCTTCTTGGCGGCGTAGAGCGCTTCGTCCGCCGCGGTGAGAACGGAATTCAGCGTTGTCGCCTGCGGATTTGCCTCCGCGACGCCAATGCTCACGGTGATAAAAATATCCTTCGGGGCTATGCAGTTGACTGCCCACGCTACTACATGTAGTGTTTCAGCCGATGATAGAGTACCCTGCGACCATGACGGATTTTATGGAGATTTTCCC
>RZZS01000097.1 GCA_009929775.1 Alphaproteobacteria bacterium | reverse complement strand
GGGAAAATCTCCATAAAATCCGTCATGGTCGCAGGGTACTCTATCATCGGCTGAAACACTACATGTAGTAGCGTGGGCAGTCAACTGCATAGCCCCGTTGCCTTTTTCGAATATTGTTTGCAGGTTCCCGCGAACCGGATCGGGCACGGTGTCTTTTCCGCGGCGCAACTCAAGACGATCCAGGAAATTATCACACTCGTAGTTTTCTGCGGCTTCTCGGTTTTGTATCTGAATGAACCGATCCGCTGGAACTACCTCGTCGGTTTTGCGTTAATCGTGCTCGCTGCGTGGTTCATTTTCAAGAAGTGGTAGAACGGCTTGCTTAAGGGTGGCCATTCATTTCCGCTTTTTCTTCGATCGGGCGTACTTGTCGAGAACGGCCTCTACCTCGTCGAGAAGCGGCTCCAGTTCCTGGCGCATTTCCGCCCGGTCTCCGGCGGAAAAATCTGCGTCAAGACGGTTGGCGATTCCGAGAACCCGGTTCTGGAAGTCTACGAGATTGCGGTAGTGGCGGGCCTGACTCTTGTTCGCGGCTTTGAGCCGCTCAATCAGCAGGAAGAACAGTGAACTGATCGCCTCGTCGATTCCTTCAAGCCTTGTGCGCAGTTCTGTTTCAGAAATGACGGTAACGGTCGTGGTTTCAAGGGCCTTGACGGTTGCGGTCCTTGGCTCGCTCGCCAGAAGCGCCATTTCGCCGAAAATCTCGCCAGGGCCGAGTTCGGAGATTGTCACCTTGTGCTTTCCGTCCCGCACGCTCACCTCGACGCGTCCGCTTTCGATGTAGTACGCCCGGTGGGCAGCGGCACCTTCCTCAAAAATGACGGCGTCCTTGTAAAAGACGTCACGGGCCAGAAGCCGCGGGCGGCCGGATGGATCCTTGCTGTTGCGCGGGTCGAAGGTATCTTTCATTGCCGTCTCCAATTTACACCAGAGTAATCATTATCGCCGCTCTTTCCTAAGAATTTATTGCCCGAGGGTTGTCGCGGCGTGCCCTCGGGGCGCCCCGATTTGTCCACAATTCGCGATACGTGTTTATGTAAGGCTATTCAATATCCTGTGCGCGTTTCTTAAGGAGAGGTGGCCGTGCGCGCCATTTTTTCGGTTGAAAATTCAGAGCCTGCTAATGTATGAGTTTAATGTAAGAGTAACTTCAGTTTTTGCCAAAACTGAGTGACAGGAAAACAGGTATATGCTGCAACGCAATGCCGTCCGACCGCATGAAGGCCGGGAATTGAGCCTTATGCTCGCAGGCCGGAAGAAGTTCGCCATTTTCAGCGAGGAAGCGCCGTCCGACGAGGCGTTCGCGCGCAACTCCGTTCCCGAGCAGATTTATGCGCCCTATGTCGCGCGAGGCCGTATTGTTCGGCTCGACGCCGATATCTGGCACGCGAAGCTTCGGCGTCCGATCCGTTACGTCTGCTATACGCTTCCCGGTTCTGAGTGGCGCGCTCAGGCGTTCTTCTGGATCCGGCGGGAGATATACGGAGGGCGGCGCCAGCCGGACCCGTCGGATGATGTCATGATCGCGCGGCTCCTCGGCTACAGTATGGACGAGGTTGAGGCGTTCCGGAGCGCGTTCGCTGGTGCCGCGGCTCTCGGATGAGGTTCGGCCATAGCGGCGAGCGCATTTTATCCTTTAAAATCAGACCACTTTCTCCATTGTCAGTTTTCTTGTGAACCTTCAGGCGCTTAATCCTGTTGGGTTACGCGATTCGGATTACGAGGAGAAGGAAAATGAAAATCAGACCCGTTATCATGGCGGCCTCCGCTATCGTCCTGATTCAGACTGGCCCGGCCTTCGCGGCCTGCCAGGACCGGATCGAGGATATTCGCGAACAGATGCAGCAAACGGATGCGTCCGCCGACCGCAAGCAGACATGGCGTAACGAGATCGACCGGGCTTCCCGGGCGGCGCAGAACAACAACGAGCAGGAGTGCCTGACCGTGGTGAGCGGTCTTGAAGAGGATATCGGCGCCCGTCAGGCTGATGGAGGGTCGTCTGCTCAGGCAGGCCAGGACAAGACCGGGGCGCAGCAGGGCCTTACCATCACGCAGCCGCAGCCGAACGTCCGGGTGCAGGAAGGTGCGCCAGACATCACGATCACCCAGCCTGCACCGGATATCCGTGTTGAGTCGCAGGAGCCGGATGTCAGCGTCGACGTTCCAAAGCCCCGAATTGAAGGCCGGACTCAGGCGGATGTCCAGGTCGAGGGTGCGCGTCCCGACGTGACTTATCAGCGGACGGGCGAGGCGGAGATCACCTATGGAGACGGACAGGGGCCTCAACAGGGTCAGCAGCAGAAAACCGGGCAAATGGATCGGCAGCAACAACAGCCGGGCGAAATGCAGGCGATGCCGGGCCGGGATCAGATGATGGAAAACGAGACGAACCAAATCGCGTCCGGAGAGAAGCACGGACAATCAGGCCAGAAAACCGGCGATAAGACAGTCAGCGATGTGAGCGGCATGCAGTTGCGCAACCGGCAGGGACAGCAGTTCGGACAGATCGACGATGTGACCCGTGATCGCCAGACCGGTCAGGCATACGTCATCATTTCGAGCGGCGGCTTTATGGGCTTCGGTGAAGAACAGGTTGCCGTGCCGCTGTCGGAACTGGAAATGCAGGAACAGTTTGCGGTCATCGACATCGAAACCCGCGAGCAGTTGAACCAGTACGAATATTACGACGAGCAGCGTTTCGAAGAGGTTGACGACAATCAGTCTCTCGCGGAGCTTCAAAAAGATCAGACCGGCTCCATGAACTAGGCTTCAACCCCGCTAAACTCTGCGGCGGCCTTTCGGGGCCGTTTTTTTTTTGGAGAGGCTCCTTCGGTACTCAGTGAAAGCACAGCGGTGTCTCGGGAGAGGGGAAGGCGTACAGGTTCCCTTGTCTGTGGATGCTCGCGGACAGATCCATCAGAAGGTTCGACGCTGTTTCCTGAATCAGCATATCTCCGTTTGAAGCGTCGGTTCCTGTTATGTCGATCGAGGCCGGTCCCACATAGTCTGAGTCCGGGGCGGGTGAAATAGAGTAAAGCCCGGCGCTGTCATTGCTCGCCAGAAAGCGAAATCGGTGTTCTACGGCGCTCCCTCGTTCTTTTACGGCGATGACAAACGATGCGCCGAATGTGTCCGGTGAGAGCAACAGGCCTTCCCGGGGCAGGGTGCAGGTTATGCAAAGATCATCCGAATAGTCGTTGCAGGTGCTTATAAGGTGATGCAATCTTTTGCATAACCCTCTCATCCAGTTTTTCGCATTTCGCAGCGCATCATCAAGTTCTTCCGCGGTTTCAAAATCGGCGGCAGCTTCCGCAAAATCCCATCTTGTGCTCTCCGTCATCCTTGTGCTCCTTTCGACCTGGGCGGGAATTTAGGGCATTTTCCAAATCGGTTGACCCACCCCCACCCAGCCCTCCCCCGCTTGCGGGAGAGGGCAATGAGGCTTTGGTCTGGCGAAGCCAAAGCAATTAGCCGAGTGGGTGGAGGGCGCCGGACGGGTCAATCTAACAGGAAAGTGCTCTAGCACAAGGGCGCTCATTATGTCAAGCGTTGCGGGGCGCTTGTCAGGCTGAGGTATCCAGAAGGCGAGAATAACTGCTATAATGGGATAGCATTCATCACGAAAAGGCGAAGCGATGCTCTGGACCGTCGGAAAGAAGCGGGATCGCAGTGACGATCCAATAGCAATCGAGATCACGCAGCCTGCCGATCTTGAAGACGTCTTGACGGAGCATATACAATATCTCATCGATTTCGACCTTGAACGGATCCCCCGCGGGAATGGCGAGGTCCTTGCTCTCATCGGGACTTTGACAGAGAAACTCCGGTTGCACATCCGGGGCGAAATCTCGCGCTGCGTCAATTTATCTATCGAAGCGAACGAAACGGCAATTTTTTCCGCCAAAATGCTCTCCAGCCTGAGGGACGTCAATACGCAGGCCCAGGGTATTGCCGCCGCGGCGGAAGAGATGGTTACGACCGTCAAGGAGATCGAGCGTTACGGCCTGTCCATAGCCGATCAGGCGCAAGAGGCGAACAACGAGACGGCATCGGGGTTCGAGGCTGTGCGCAGTGCTGCCGGGAGTATGGCCAGGATTACTGAAACCGTTACCGAAGGAGTTGAGCAGGTTAATGTTCTCGCCGGGTTTACTGACCGGATCGGCGAAATTGCAGGCGACATCCAGAAGATCGCTGCCCAGACCAATCTTCTCGCTCTGAACGCGACCATTGAGGCGGCGCGCGCAGGGGCGGCAGGCAAGGGGTTCGCCGTCGTTGCCGGCGAAGTCAAGGCACTGTCACAGGAGACGGCGCGATCGACGGAAGCCATCGGGGACATTATCTCCAGCCTTCAGGCCGAAACCCTGAAAGTCCGGGAATCCATGAAGAACAGCGTGCAGGCCGTTCAGGACGGTCAGGAGACTATGGAGGCCGTCAAAGAGCGGATGCAGGTGATTGCTGAAAAAATCGACGTTGTCACCCGGAACACGGCGGAAATTTCCAGTACGCTTCAGGAGCAAAATCATGCCTCCCGCGATGTCGCGGAAGGTATCAGCAAAATTGCCGACAGCAGCGATGAGAGCGTGAAGGGCATCGAGCATATCCTGGGGGCGATGGACAACGTCGAAAAGCTGATAAGCGGCCAGATCGCGTCTCTGGCAGAATTCAATATTCACGGCAAGGTGGTCAAGCTCGCTCAGTCTGACCACGTTCTTTGGAAAAAGCGTCTTGCCAACATGTTGTCCGGTCGCGCGGGGCTGAACGCCAGCGAACTGGCGGATCATCATTCCTGTCGCCTCGGCAAGTGGTACGATGCAGTCAAGGATCCTGCGATCGTCAGCCACCCCGCCTTCGCGCAGCTCAAGGAGCCTCACCGGCTCGTCCATACGCACGGTATCAATGCTGTCCGGCTGTACAACGACAAGGATATCGCGGGGGCTATTGCTGAAATCGACAAGGTGGAAGAGGCATCGAAAGGCGTTCTGCGTTTTCTGGCGGAGTTGGAAGAGGGGCTTAACACGGGGGCTGGCTAATAATCTCTCACCCTGCGTCAATTGACATAATACCAAAACGCCGGTATAAGTCGTCCGATGAGCATCGCTGTTTCCGAAAATATGAAAGTCCTCGAGACCCTCGGGCAGCAGGAAAGCGCGCCGGATCGTTTCGATGCCGTTTTGCTGATAGACGTGCAGAGTCGTTACTGCTCTCGCCTGGAGGGCGGGACGGTGGAAACGGAATCGATTGCACACCGGATCGGTGGTCTTGCGCCTCAGTTCCGGCAGGCCGCGGCGCCAGTTTACGCCATCTATTACCGCCACCCGGGACTGAGCCGTGGCAAGGTCGACTTTTTCGGGTTCCGACCGGAGGGTGACACTGTCATCGGAAAGGATACCACTTCCGCCTTTGAGGGCGCCGAACTGAAGGGGAGTTTGCAAAAAGGGGGGTTCAGGACGCTGCTTGTCATGGGATTCAACCAGTCGGCCTGCGTTTACGCGACCGTTCGCGATCCGCTGGGGGAAGGCTACAGGGTCTGGGTTGCTGCCGACTGTACGGCTGACGATCTGTTCACGCAAATGGAACTCGCGAACGAGAGGATCGATGCGGGCGACCGTCTCGTCGATCTGTTCGGGAGGGGTGCCCGGTTCATTTCCGCAGACGATGCACTTGCGGTCTGTCGTTCCCGCACGCGGAGGCGACCGGAAGCGGGACTGGCGGGAGGCTGGTCCCGTTTGCGCTCAGTCCTTTCTTCTGTGCCCGGTTTAGGGGCCGGATAGCGAAAGCGCCAACATGTTCGCACGGGCGTCCGGTACGTCATGCGATGGCGACGGAAACGGGATCGCACCGCGTATGACAAAGACGATCAAAACGATTATATATCTTCCATGCACGTGACGACCGAACAGAAAGCGCTCCAGTACCGGGCCGCCATTCCCGAAACGGACATTTCGCGCCCGTTTAAAATTCACAGCGATTTCCAGCCTGCGGGCGACCAGCCAGCGGCCATCAGGAAACTTGTCGAGGGGGTCCATGACGGCCTCTCCGATCAGGTCCTGCTCGGCGTGACCGGGTCCGGCAAGACCTTTACGATGGCCCATGTCATCGAGCAGGTGCAGCGCCCGGCGCTGATCCTTGCGCCGAACAAGACGCTTGCCGCCCAGCTCTACGGCGAGATGAAGAGCTTCTTCCCTGATAATGCGGTGGAATATTTCGTTTCCTACTACGATTACTACCAGCCTGAAGCCTATGTCCCCTCGCGCGACCTGTTTATCGAGAAGGACAGCTCCATCAACGAGCAGATTGACCGGCTGCGCCATGCCGCAACGCGCGCGCTGTTCGAGCGGCGGGACTGCATTATCGTGGCGTCTGTCTCCTGCATCTACGGCCTTGGCTCGAAGGAAGACTACATGGCCATGCGGGTCGATATAAAGCGCGGTGAAACGATGGACCGCGAAGAACTGATCCGCCAGCTCATCACGCTGCAATACAAACGCAACGACATCGCCTTCGAGCGAGGCGCGTTCCGGGTGCGGGGCGACACGGTCGAGCTTTTCCCCACCCACATGGAAGACCGCGCGTGGCGCTTCAGCTTCTTTGGCGACGAGCTTGAAAAAATTACCGAATTCGACCCGCTCACCGGCGAGAAATACGCGGATCTTGCGGGCGTGCGGATTTACGCGAACTCGCACTACATCACGCCCGGCCCGACGATGGCGCAGGCTATCGCCCAGATTAAGGAGGATCTCAAGTGGCGCATCAAGGCCTTTGAACAGCAAGGCAAATTGCTCGAAGCTCAGCGCATCGACCAGCGCACGCAGTTCGATATTGAAATGCTGGAGGCCACCGGCATGTGCCCCGGCATCGAGAACTATTCGAGGTATCTGACGGGCCGCGCGCCCGGTGACGCCCCGCCGACGCTGATCGAATATCTGCCCGAGGACGCGCTGATGTTCCTCGACGAGAGCCACGTGATGATCCCGCAGCTTCGCGCCATGTATAACGGCGACTTCAAGCGGAAATCCACGCTCGTCGATTTCGGCTTCCGTCTGCCTGCCGCCGTCGATAACCGCCCGCTCAAATTCGAGGAATGGAACGCGCTGCGGCCCCAGACGATCTTCATCTCCGCCACGCCCGGCGAGTGGGAGCTGGAGCGAACGGGCGGCGTCTTCGCGGAGCAGGTCGTACGGCCCACTGGCCTGACCGACCCGCCCATCGAAATTCGCCCGACCGAGCACCAGGTGGACGACCTCATGGCCGAATGCCGCCTTGCGGTTCAGGCGGGCGGGCGGGTGCTCGTGACAACGCTGACCAAGAAAATGGCCGAGGCCCTGACCGATTACCTCAACGAAAACGGCCTCAAGGTCGCCTATATGCACTCCGACGTCGACACGCTCGAGCGCATCGAGATCATCCAGAGCCTGCGAAGGGGGGAAGTCGATATTCTGGTCGGGATCAACCTCTTGCGCGAAGGGCTTGATATCCCGGAATGCCGCCTCGTGGCGATACTGGACGCCGACAAGGAAGGCTTCCTGCGCTCGCGCACGTCGCTGATCCAGACGTCGGGCCGCGCCGCGCGGAACGTCGATGGCAAGGTGATTTTCTACGCCGACCGCGAAACGAACTCGATGCGCGAGGCCATGGCCGAAATGTCCCGCCGCCGCGAACGCCAGCTCGAATACAACGCAGCGAACGGCATCACGCCGCAGAGCATCAAGAAGAACATCTCGGATATCCTCTCAAGCGTCTACGAGCGCGGCGACCACGTGAGCGTCGCCAGCCCCGGCCTGCACGACAAAAAACAGGACGCCTTCGCCCACGACCCGGCGGGCCTCAAGAAACACATCGACAAACTCCGCAAAGACATGCTCAAAGCCGCCGAAAACCTGGAGTTCGAGGAGGCCGCGAAGCTGCGGGACGAGATCAGGCGGCTTGAGGAAATGGATTTGGGGCTGGGGGGGTAAGCCTGTCTGTCGTTCCGTCTGCACCCTTGCAATCTGGAGATCCCTCACATGCGTTCGGAATGCATTCGGAGGCAGGTCCATACATGACAGGAGGGGAAAGCGCGATGATTCGAAGTGGCGAAAAGAGCCTCGTAACTTTGCCCCTTCGCGCAAATATATGTCGTCCCGGATTACCCACACCTTCTTTTTCTTCCATCTGCATCGCCGCCAGCGTCTGTACAATGAAATATCCACGCCATTCGGCGATTTCTTACGCGATTACCTCGCCCTTCTGTGGAAACGGGGTTTGACCCTCTTTTAAGACGGGGCATAGTAGCCTATAATGAGGGTACATTCCTATTTTTAGACATAGAGCAAAGAAAGGCCGTTTTCATGTCAATGG
>RZZS01000027.1 GCA_009929775.1 Alphaproteobacteria bacterium | reverse complement strand
ACTTTGGTTAGCTCGCCTCACGCTCGCGTGTGCCCTTTTTGTCTTCGATCTCTATAGGCTCGCCGGTTTCCTGATCGACACGCTTCATCGAGAGTTTGAGCTTGCCGCGGTCATCCTGGCCGATGAGAATCACTTTGACGATGTCACCTTCATTGACGACGTCCGTTGTCTTGCCGACGCGGTGATCAGCCAGTTCGGATATATGCACGAGGCCGTCCCGGCTGCCCATAAAGTTGACGAAGGCGCCGAAATCAACGGTTTTGACGACTTTGCCCTCATAAACCCTGCCGATCTCCGGCTCGTCGGTAATGCCCTTGATAATCTTGACGGCGGCTTCGATGGCATCGGCACTAACGGCGGAAACCTTAACGGTTCCGTCGTCGTCGATGTCGATTTTCGTGCCGGTCGTCTCGACAATTTCTCGAATGACCTTGCCGCCAGTGCCGATCACTTCGCGGATCTTGTCCGTAGGAATTTTCAGCGTGACGATCTGCGGCGCATAGCGGGATAGTTCCTCGCGGGACGTGTCAATCGCCTTGGCCATTTCGCCGAGGATGTGCATGCGCCCGTCTCTGGCCTGATCGAGGGCGATGCGCATGATCTCTTCGGTGATAGAGGTGATCTTGATGTCCATCTGCAGGGAGGTGATACCGTCCGCCGTACCAGCGACCTTGAAGTCCATGTCACCCAGATGGTCTTCGTCACCAAGAATGTCGGTGAGAACGGCAAACTCGGTCTCTTCCTTGATCAGACCCATCGCGATCCCGGCAACCGGCTTCCTGAGGGGAACGCCGGCATCCATCAGAGACAGAGACGTCCCGCAGACGGTCGCCATTGAACTCGATCCATTGGATTCTGTGATTTCAGAGACCGTGCGGATCGTGTAGGGGAACTCCACCGGAGAGGGCAAAAGCGGGTGCACGGCGCGCCAGGCAAGCTTTCCGTGCCCGATTTCACGCCGACCGGGAGGGCCCATTCTTCCGGCTTCGCCAACGGAGTAGGGGGGGAAGTTATAGTGAAGCATAAAAGGCTCGCGGTATTCGCCCTCGAGCGCGTCGATGATTTGCTCGTCCTGGCCGGTTCCAAGTGTGGTGACAACCAGCGCCTGCGTCTCGCCCCGGGTAAACAGGGCCGAGCCGTGCGAACGAGGGAGAATGCCGACTTCCGCGACAATCGGTCGAACGGTCTTGGTGTCGCGTCCGTCGATCCGCTTGCCGGTCTTGAGAATCTGGCCACGAACCACGTCGGCTTCTAACGCCTTGAACTTCGCGGTGACGACCCCTTCGTCGATTCCGTTCTCCAGATCAACAAATTCTGCAACTGCCCGGGCGCGAACGTCGCTGACTGCGTTTTGGCGGGCCTGTTTTTCAACGATGTCATAGGCCTTCGCGACGTCCTTGCCGAACTTCTTTTTGAGGGCATTGGACATGTCCACGATGGCGGTGGGCGCTTCGGAGAGATCCCACGGCTCCTTCGCGCACATCTCGGCAAGACCGATAATCCCGTCAATGACGCTTTGGAATGCCTTCCAGCCTTCCTGCACCGCGCCTAGCATGACGTCTTCGGGCAATTCCTTCGCCTCGGATTCGACCATAAGAACTCCTTCGGCAGTTCCGGCGACGACCAGATCGAGCGCCGAGTCGGGCAGTTCCTGCAAGGTCGGATTGATCACATATTTTCCATCAATGTAGCCGACCCGCGCGCCACCAATAGGTCCGAAGAATGGAATGCCGGAAATTGTAAGAGCAGCCGAGCAACCGATCATTGCGACGATGTCCGGATCGTTTTCCAGATCGTGCGAGACCACGGTGGCAATAATCTGAACTTCGTTGAGGAAGTTCTTCGGGAAGAGCGGGCGGATCGGACGGTCGATCAGGCGTGATGTCAACACCTCCTTTTCCGAGGGCTTGGCTTCGCGCTTGAAGAATCCTCCCGGGATCTTGCCGGCGGCATAGGTCTTTTCCTGATAGTGAACGGACAGCGGGAAGAAATCCTGTCCCTCCTTAATGGACCGGGCAGCAACGACCGTGCAGAGCACGGTGGTCTCTCCCATCGTGGCGAGGACGGCTCCGTCGGCCTGGCGGGCGATCTTGCCGCTTTCCAGGACCACCTTTTTTCCGCCAAAGTCGAATTCTTTGCGAAACACTTGAAACATTTTGATTTCCTTTCGTTTTCTAGCGATATGACGCGGAGAAGTGAACTCCAAAACCCGCAAAAGCACGGCTTACAAGCGTCGTGATTCAGGGATGGGAGGTCGAAATATTCGGTGGACGGTAAAAAACAGATGCTCTTCGGGGTAAAATCTGTGTTTTACTGTCGACCGATATGCCGATCACCCTTTTTATCCCGAGCCATACCTTGCATTATTGCCGGCGAAAGTCAAAGCTTTAATGGACATCCGCGAAGTGCGGCCATTTGGCGCCTCGGTCGGGTAATGTGTTGATCGCGGACCCGTAGCTGCATTAAAAGAGTTGTCGATAGAGTGTGGACCCAACATTTCAGGAGCGAAAATGCCTAATTATCTTGTACTTCTTCGCCACGGCCAGTCGCAGTGGAATCTCGAAAACCGTTTTACCGGTTTTTACGACATCGATCTCAGTGATCTTGGTCGTCAGGAAGCAGCGGACGCCGGCAAGCGCCTGAAGGCCGCCGGAATTGCGTTTGACCGCGTATACACGAGCACATTGCAACGCGCCATCCATACCGCCGAAATCGCGATGACAGAAGCCGGGCAGGAGGCACTGCTTTCCTCGATGGTCAGACACGACGATCTGCGCGAGCGCGATTACGGCGACCTGACAGGACTTAACAAGGCCGAGACGGCAAAAAAGTACGGGGACGAGCAGGTTCATATCTGGCGCCGTTCTTACGACGTCCGTCCGCCCGGGGGGGAATGCCTGCAGGATGTTGTCGAAAACCGCGTGCGCCCGTATTATGAGAAGAAGATCAAGCCTCTGATTGAAGACGAGGGCAAAAACGTCCTGATCGCTGCGCACGGCAACTCGTTGCGCGCGATGCTGATCATCCTCGGGCTCGAAACGCCGGACACGATCAACAAGGCGGAGATGGAAACTGGCGTGCCTGTCGTCGTCGAGTTTGAAAACGGAACAATCCTGTGCCGCTACCCGTTGAAGGACAAGGCGGCAGCGTAGCCTGGCATGGTTTAACGTGCTGGTTTAACATGCAAAAAGGCGGCCTTGGAGCCGCCTTTTTAAATCGGATGCGTCAGAATCCGGTTTTAGCGACGAATTCCCAGACGCTTGATCAATTCCCGATAGCGGCCTTCGTCCTTGCTCCTGAGGTAGTCAAGAAGCTTGCGGCGCTGCGCAACGAGCATGAGGAGCCCGCGGCGGCTATGGAAGTCCTTTTTGTGAGTCTGCATGTGGGCCGACAGAGCGGTGATGCGTTCCGTGAGGATAGCCACCTGGACTTCTGGTGAGCCCGTGTCGCCGTCATTGGTCTGGTAGTCCTTGATCAGTTCCTGCTTGCGTGCAGTGGTAATCGACATCGTCATCTCCCAAAAACTAGAGGTTAAAAACGCGGACCGGCCGGATTTCGACGCCTTTGATGTCGGCGATTGCTACCGGTCTGCCCTTCAGAAGTGCTAGGCAGGTCTTTGGCTCGGGGCTGACTTCGATTCCGGCGGCGGATAAGCGGTCCATATCGCCTCTGGAGATATAAGTCAGCGCCTGACCGCTGCGCAGCCTGACTGCTTCTGGTTCGCCGATGGCCAGAGCCGGGATGTCGTCCAGCGCGGTCTCGAGCGGAAGCAGGCACCTCTCAAGGCGCGCACTTTCGTCCATTTTTTCAAGAATGTCCAGTGAAATTGCATTCTTTACGTCAAACGGACCGACGCGTGTGCGACATAGCCTGGTGATATACCCGACAGTCCCGAGTTCAACAGCCAGGTCCCGGGCGAGCGAGCGCATATAGACGCCCTTGCCGCACGTTACACGAAAGGATGCGCGGTCGCCGTCGCAGTCGGTAAGTTCAAAAGATTCCACGTAAGCTTCGCGGGCCTCGAGCTCGACATCATTGCCGTTCCGGGCAATGTCATACGCGCGTTGGCCATCCACCTTGATCGCGGAGAAGCGCGGCGGGATTTGCATGATCGTGCCGATGAAGGCGGGCAGGGCGGCGCGAATTTCGTCTTCCGCAGGTCGGAAGTCAGACGCTGCGATCACTTCGCCTTCTGCATCGTCGGTGGAGCGTTGTTCCCCCCAGACGACGTCAAAGGTGTAATCCTTGGTGGCGTCCTGCGCGAAAGAAATGGTCTTCGTTGCCTCGCCAAGCGCGATCGGCAATATTCCGGTTGCAAGCGGATCGAGCGTTCCAGCGTGACCGATCTTGTCCGGATGCAGAAGACGTCGAAGTGCCCCGATGGCCTGCGTCGATGTCATGCCGGGCGGCTTGTCGACGTTAACCCAGCCGTGAATCCGACTTCCCTTGCGCCGCGCCATCAGTCTTCGCCACGGGGCTTCGGAATATCGCGGAGAATTTTTTCGATTCTGTCCGCCTCGTCGAAGGTGTCGTCACGCACAAAGCAGATGCGAGGCGTGAACTTGAGAGCGGTCTTGCGATTGACTTCCTGCTGGAAGTACGACGAGGCATCGTTGAGAGCAGGCAGGATGTCGTCCATGTCTTCCCCGCCAAGCGTCATAACATATGCTTTTGCATGCTTGAGATCGGGAGACACCCGCACTTCAGCGACCGTTACTCTCCCGGCGTCGAGCAGCGCCTCGTCGTGAAAATGGCCGCGCTGAAGAGTTTCCGCGATGACGTGGCGGATTTGTTCGCCGACCCTCAATTGGCGCTGCGATGCCTCGCGCGGGCCGCATTTCTGTTTCATGGTTCTGCCTCCGGGACTGGCTTAAAGCTCGCGCTTCTTTTCCACCACGTCGAAGCACTCGACGATGTCGCCTTCCTTGATGTCGTCGTAGTTTTCAAAGGCGATCCCGCATTCCATGCCTTCCTTGACCTCCTTGACCTCGTCCTTGAAGCGGCGCAGGGTCTTGAGCTTGCCTTCATGGATGACAACGTCGTCGCGAAGCAGGCGGACTTTGGCGCCACGCTGGACGTTGCCATGCGTGATCATGCAACCTGCGACCTTGCCGGTCTTTGTGATGTTGAAGACTTGCCGGATTTCCGCCTGGCCGAGATAAACTTCCCGCAGTTCGGGCGACAAAAGACCGGTGAGTATCGCACGTGCGTCGTCGATGACGTCGTAAATCACGTTGTAGTAGCGGATTTCGACACCATCCCGCTGGGCCATGTCGCGAGCCTGCGGGTTGGCGCGGACGTTAAAGCCGATAATGATCCCGCCGGATGCCTTGGCAAGAATGACATCGGACTCCGTAATTCCGCCGACGCCGCTGTGCAGGACCGTGACTGATATTTCAGTGCTTTCCTCGGTCAGCTTTGTAAGGGAACCGGTGATCGCTTCGACAGAGCCATGAACGTCCCCTTTGATCACGACCGGAAGCGTTGCCTTCTCGCCTTCGCGGGCCTGCTGAAGGAGGTCTTCAAGCGTCGTGCGCTTCTTGGCGGCGATCGCGGCTTGAGCTTCACGGCGCTTCCGCTGGCGGTATTCGGAGATTTCACGAGCCCGGCTCTCATCGCCGACAACGACGAACTTGTCGCCCGCGTCGGGAGTTCCCTGCAAACCGAGCACTCCGACCGGTTGACCCGGAACGGCCTTTTCGACGCTGTTGCCTCGATCGTCGAACAGGGCGCGGACGCGGCCCCATTCGGCTCCAGCCACGAAAATGTCGCCAAGCTTGAGCGTACCGCGCTGGATCAGAACCGTAGCAACGGACCCGCGACCGACTTCCTGACGCGATTCCACAATCACGCCTTCTGCTGCGCGATCGGGGTTTGCGGAAAGCTCCAGGATTTCCGATTGAAGGAGGATGGCTTCCTCGAGCTTGTCAAGATTGACCTTTTTCTTCGCTGAAACCTCGAGGCAAAGCACATCTCCGCCCATTTCCTCGACCACGACTTCATGCTGGAGAAGATCTTGCTTGACCTTGCCGGGGTTTGCATCTGGCAGGTCGATCTTGTTGACGGCGACGATCATCGGCACGCCTGCGGCCTTGGCGTGATTGATAGCCTCGATGGTTTGCGGCATCAGGCTGTCGTCGGCGGCAACGACCAGCACCACGATGTCGGTAACGTTCGCGCCTCGCGCGCGCATCTCGGTAAAGGCCGCGTGGCCGGGCGTGTCAAGGAAGGTGATTTTCGCGCCGCTCCTGAGCACGACCTGATAGGCGCCGATATGCTGGGTAATCCCGCCTGCTTCTCCGGAAACCACGTCCGTCTCACGCAACGCGTCAAGCAGAGATGTCTTCCCGTGGTCGACGTGGCCCATAATCGTCACAACAGGCGGGCGCGGGAGCCTGTCTTCCGGTCTGTCTTCCTCTCCGGCGAGCCCGACTTCAACGTCGGCATCGGTCACGCGCCTTACCTTGTGCCCGAATTCACCGATCACAAGCTCGGCCGTGTCTGCGTCGATTGTCTGGTTGATCGTCGCCATGACGCCCATTTTCATTAGGGACTTGATGACGTCCGCGCCTCTCTCCGCCATCCGGTTCGACAATTCCTGAACCGTGATCGTCTCGGGGAGGACAACCTCACGAAAGACTTTTGCGGCAGGCTCCTTGCTACCCATGGCCGCAAGTCGCGCTTTCTCGCGAGCGCGGCGCTGTGCCGCGAGGGACGGACCGCGTTCACGGTCGTAATCGTCGTTGAGAACTTTGGTTACTGTTAATTTGCCCCGGCGGCGGTCGGCATCGCTGCGCCGCGGCGCTGGCGTTCGCGCCCCCCGCTTAAGTCGGTCGCGCACCGAGCCTTCGTCCTCTTCGCGATCACCCGTACGAACACCCGGGCGACGGGCGGGCAACTGCTGTGACGCCGGCGGGACAGGGGAGATAACGTCGGCACGGGATTTTTCGGCTTCTTCGGCTTTTCGGCGCTCTTCTTCCTCAATCCGGCTAAGCTCTTCGAGTTCGCGGCGGCGGAGTTCGTCCTCGGGAAGAGGTCCTTCATCGGCTGGGGCGGTCTCAACAGCACCCGCATCTGCCGTTTCGGCTTCATCTGCCTTTCGCCGTGCCTCCTCCGCTTTGCGTCTTTCGCTCTCCGCGAGAGCTTCCCGCAGCGCGCGGGCACGGGCCTGGCGTTCTTCGGCAGTGAGGTGATGCAGGTCCTCAAGCCCCCCCTGACTGGCAGACGGAGATCCGCTGCCGGCCTCATCCTGCGGGCGGGTCATCCGTTTGCGGCGCACCTCGACGGGCACGCCGCCACGGCTCCCGCGCTGGCCACCCATGTTCTGGCGGGCCTGGACGCTGGCGGGCCCTTTCAGGCTCAATGTACCTTTTCCAAGGCTGAGGGTCTTTTTTTCTTCGTTGCCTTCGCTCATAAGCTCTCTTCTTGTCTTCGTCGCCGGCATCATGGCCGGATATCAACAGAACTGGGACCGGATCCGAATGAATCAATCTCTTTGAAAACCGTGCTCCTTCAATTCGTGTGCCTGCTGCGGCGCAGGCAAACATATACACCAGCCGTGAGGGAAAAGCAAAACCTGCTCCATCCAGGCCAGATCGGGCGAATCCGAACCAGCCAGAATTGAAACTGGCTGGTTCGGTAAAGGGTTAGGCGTTGGTCGCGGCCGTCGAAGCGCCGTTGCCGACACCGGGATCAGCCGCCGCCTCATCGTTGTTGTCGTTTTCGAACCAGTGTGCTCGGGCGCGCATGATGACGTCATTGGCTTCTGACGTTGTGATTGCGCTTGTGCCCAGGATTTCAAGCAGCTCGTCGGCGGCAAGATCCGCAAGATCGTCAAGCGTCTTCACGTCGCTTTCCCCGAGCTTCATGATCCAGTCGGGACGCAGCCCTTCAAGAGCGACAAGATCGTCCTGTATGCCGAGCTCTGACTGCTTTTCTTTAAGTTCTTTTTGTTTTGCTTCTATCCATGCCTTTGCGCGGTTCTGAAGCTCGGTGGAGATTTCCTCCTCGAAGCCTTCGATCTGGTTCAGTTCGTAGATCGGGGTTTCGGCGATTTCTTCGACACGGCTGAACCCTTCAGCGACGAGGAGATGGGCAATTACATCATCGACGTCGAGGGATTCGATGAACAGCGCGGAGCGCGTCTTGAACTCTTCGGCGCGGCGTTCGGACTCTTCGGCTTCCGTCAGGATGTCGATATCCCATCCGGTGAGGATCGAGGCAAGCCTGACGTTCTGACCGCGCCGCCCGATGGCGAGGCTGAGCTGGTCGTCCGGGACCGCCACGTCCATGCGCTTCTTTTCCTCGTCAAGCACGACTCGGGACACTTCCGCTGGCTGCAGCGCGTTGACGACAAACGTGCCGATTTCCTGAGTCCACGGTACAATGTCGATCTTTTCACCCATAAGTTCCTGGACAACGGCCTGTACGCGGCTGCCGCGCATGCCGACGCAGGCTCCGACCGGATCGATGCTGCTGTCACGGGAGATGACGGCAATCTTGGCGCGGCTGCCCGGGTCGCGGGCGACGGCCTTGATTTCTATGATCCCGTCATATATTTCGGGAACTTCCTGCATAAACAACTTTGCCATGAATTCCGGGTGGCTGCGGGACAGGAAGATTTGGGGGCCGCGGTTTTCCTGACGAACGTCATAGATGATCGCGCGTACGCGGTTTCCGTTTTCGAATCTCTCGCGTGGCAAACACTCATCCCGGCGAAGAAGCGCTTCGGCGCGGCCCAGATCCACTGTTACGTTGCCGTATTCGACCCGCTTGACTACGCCGTTGACGATTTCTCCGACGCGGTCCTTGAATTCTTCATACTGGCGCTTGCGCTCGGCGTCCCGGACTTTCTGGACAATAACCTGCTTCGCTGTCTGGGCGGCGATGCGGCCAAAGTCGAGCGGCGGAAGGCTGTCGATAATGAAATCGCCAACCTTGAGATCCGGATTGATCCGTTTCGCCTGATCTTCGGTCAACTGGGCGGCCTCGTTCTCGATCTCCGCGTCGTTCGGAACGACCTCGCGGTAACGCTTGAGTTCGATGCCCCCGGTCCGGCGGTCGATATGGGCGCGAATATCATGATCGTGCCCGTACTTGGAGCGACCGGCCTTCTGGATCGCTTCCTCCATGGCTTCAAGGACGATATCGCGTTGAATGTTTTTGTCTCGTGCAACAGCATCAGCGACTTGCAGCAGTTCCATACAGGTTACCTTTCTTCCTTGGTCGTTCCGTCTTGTTGTGAAGTTGCCTTGATCAGGTCGTCCGTCAGCACGAGCTTCGCCTTGCGAACGTCGTGAAAGGAGAGCCTGTGTTCTTCGGTATCTCCCGTAAGGAGAATATCCTCGTCATTCTCGATTCCTTTGATAATTCCGCGAAAGCGGCGCTGCCCGTTGAGCGGCGAATCCAGCTCTACCTTTGCCTCGAACCCTGCGAAGTCCTTGTAATCCTGCGGCCGGCACAGCATACGGTCGATTCCCGGCGAACTGACTTCAAGCATATAAGCCCCATTGATCGGGTCTTCGACGTCGAGCACGACCGAAACCGCCCGGCTGACTGCCGTACAATCGTCGATGCCCAGACGCCTCGTGGCCGGGTTTTCGGCGGTGACTTGAACCGTCTGTCCGCCCCCTTCGCCAGATACCTTGACCCAACAAAGGGAAAAGCCGAGGTCTTCGACGACCGGGCGGATGAGCGACGCCAGTTTCTGTTCGAGTGTGGTTGCTTTCATCTCGGTAACAAAAAAGGCGGGTCCTTTCGAACCCACCCCAAAATCCAGTGATATTCGGGATAAATATTACGATGCGTATGGATATAGCGATCCCATCCGCAGAAATCAATCATTTTCGTGTGAAGATCAGATAGGATTGCTTTCGGCCACTCTCGCGGCCTTTCACCTCATAGCGGGTTTCAATCCAGTCGGCAGGCGGATCCCGCCAGTCAGCGGCGCTCTCGGCGGACCACTCGAACGCGGCGTGGCGGAAGGTCTTTTCAAGCATCCATTCAGCGAGATCATTGACGTCGGTCGCCATTACGAGGCTTCCGCCCGGTCGGATGGTGCGGGAAAAAGCGTCGAGGTTCGCCGGGTTCACGATCCGGCGCTTGTGGTGCCGTGTTTTCGGCCAGGGGTCTGGATTGAGGATAAATATTCCGTCGAGGCAAGCGTCCGCGAGCGAATTAACGAGAAGGAGCGCATCGTCCATCCATACGCGCACGTTTCGATGAGGACGGAGGTCGATGTCCTTGAGGAATGCGGCCATTCCATTGATAAAGGGCTCGGCCCCAAGGAAATTGCTGTCCGGATAACGCGCCATCAGGCCCGCAAGATGCTCCCCGTTGCCGAACCCGATTTCAAGCCATACGGGCCGATCATTGCCGAAGAGGGCAGAGGGGTGCAATCTGCTGCCATTACAGACGGAAACTTTCGGAACCGAGAGCATGGGAAGGAGCCGCTCAAGCACCTCCTGGCGCGCCGCTTTGAGCGGTCGGCCCTGGCGACGCCCGTAAATCCGGCGGATAGGCTCTTCAGCCAAGGGCGTTGCGGATGTCATCGACCAGATCGGTTTTTTCCCACGAAAAACCGCCATCGTCGTCAGGCTGGCGGCCAAAGTGGCCGTAAGCCGCCGTCCGCTCGTAGATTGGACGGTTCAGCGCAAGATGCTCACGAATTCCGCGAGGAGATAGGTTCATCAGTCGCTGGATTACAGCCGATATCTCCTTTTCGCAGACCGTTCCGGTTCCATGTGTGTTGACGTAAACGGAAAGTGGCTTCGAGACGCCGATTGCATAGGAAAGCTGGATGGTGCAGCGCTCCGCGTAGCCGGCGGCAACCACGTTCTTTGCGAGATAACGCGCAGCATATGCTGCGGAGCGGTCGACCTTGGAGGGATCCTTGCCGGAAAACGCACCGCCGCCATGTGGAGCTGAGCCCCCGTAGGTGTCGACAATGATTTTGCGGCCGGTCAGACCGGCATCGCCAACCGGCCCTCCGATAACAAAGCGCCCGGTCGGATTGACGTAAAATTCTTCATCCGGCGGCATCCAGCCATCGGGGAGCACTTTTCGGACATGGGCGCGAACCATCTCTCTGACGTCTGCCTGGGAAACCGATTCGCTGTGTTGCGTCGAGACAACGACCGACGTCGCCCTGACCGGACGTCCGTCCACGTATTGCAATGAGACCTGCGACTTCGCATCTGGACCAATATCGGGCAGATCGCCGGAATGCCGGGCATCCGCGAGTGATCGGAGAATGTGATGGGAAAAGTGGATCGCGGCCGGCATCAGGACGTCGGTTTCCGTGCACGCGAAGCCGAACATGATCCCTTGGTCGCCGGCGCCCTCGTCCTTGTCCGTTCCCGCATCGACGCCCATGGCAATATCGGCGGACTGCTGGTGCAGCCGGATATCGACCTGCGCCGTTTTCCAATTGAAACCGTCCTGCTCGTACCCGATGCTGCGCACCGCGTCACGAGCGCGCTTTTCAATCTCCTGAAACGTGATTGAGTCAGGTCCTCTGACCTCCCCGATAATGCCGATAAAATCAGTCGTTACTGCTGTTTCGACGGCTGTACGCGCGAAAGGATCCGCCGAGAGGAACAGGTCGACGATGGAGTCAGATATCCGGTCGCAGACCTTGTCCGGATGCCCCTCGGATACTGATTCGCTTGTAAAGATGAAGTCTTTCAGCGTGGCGGCCTGGTTCATTGCTGGTCCTGAAAAAGGTGACATGAGCGTTGTTCCCACTGGTTGGAATTAATCCGGGAAACATCCTTAATGCGGACCAGCAGCAGGCGATGTCAAGAATTTTCCGACGCCGAGGATGCCGCCATCGATTTGATCAGCTTGTGAAGATCTCTTCGGACCTTGGGATCCCTAATCGAATAATAGGTACGAATCAGGTCGATCGTCTCCTTGCGATCGAAGACGGAGTCACCGGAGAAATTCTCCTGATCGGTATCGGCGAGGCCCGGAAGGCCCTGCAAATCCTTTTTTCCCGCGTAGTCATCAAAAAAATAGGAAACAGGGACATCAAGGACCTGACTGAACTGGAACAGGCGGCTGGCGCTGACGCGGTTCAAGCCGCGGTCATACTTCTGGACCTGCTGAAACGTGATGTCGACGGCATCGGCGAGTTTCTCCTGACTCCATCCGAGGAGCGTCCGCCGCTGTCGTAACCTGCTGCCGACATGTTCGTCGACACGGGTCGGGCTGCCCTTCGTCTTCAGGGTCTTTCCTTTGCTTTTTTCAGTCTTGATCATTTAGGCCAATTGTTTAGCGGCAATTTCTTGCGCCAACCCCTGCAAATTGTTAATGTGGCGGAATAGCCACGATGTGCAATTATGATTACATAGCGCCGAATACGCCGGTGTGCAAGTGTTTCGCTGCAAGCTAACCTTTTGGACAGGTTATTATTTTTCGGATACAGCGCCTGAACCTTTCCTTCTGAATACGAAAACTAAAGTCATGGTTGCAAGAACCGTAACTCCGAAAATTCCATCCCCCATCCTGGCATAGTTGGTAGGCCGGGCGGTTCTTTCGGGGAGCGAATCCAGCACGACAGATCCGTAAGAATCCAGCGCCTTGAACGTCACAACCTCGCCGAGCGGCCCGATTATGCCCGAAATTCCGGTATTCGCAACGCGCATGACCGGTATGCCCTCTTCGACGGCGCGGAATACGGCCATCGCGAAGTGCTGCCGTGGGCCGATTGTGTCGCCATACCACGCGTCGTTGGTAACATTGACAATCACGTGGGGGCGGGGCCCTTTGCGGGAGACAACGCGTCCGGGGAAGATGACCTCGTAGCATACGATGGGGCTGACGATCAGTCCGTCAACGGTCAGACTCTCCGGTCCGCTCCCTGGAACGAACCCGGAAAAGCGGGCGAAGGGGCCAAAGGGAAAAAACTTTTGAAACGGAATGTATTCACCAAATGGAACGAGGTGGGACTTGTCATATGCCCACAGCGGCGAGAGAGAGGAGTCGTACGCCTGCAGTGAATTGTGATAGCGAACTTCATCGCCACCGGACGTGGTTCGGAGTATGCCGGCCAGCAAGTATGTCTTCGTCCCGTGCGCGGAGAGCGCGTCCATCAGCAAGCGCGCAGCCTGCTGGTCGCCAAGCAGACGTTGGGTCACGGCCGTTTCAGGCCAGACGACCAGATGGACGGTTCCACGTTCAAACACCTCTGGAGGAGGACCGGAAAGGGCGGTCGTTTTTACGAAATTGTTCCAAACGCGACCGGAATCCCATTTTTCCGCCTGTGGAATTCCCGGCTGTACGAGCTGGACGGAAACGGGTTTTGGCGTGGGGGTTCGTTCCATGGTGCCGATACGAACGACCCCGTAAGTCAAAAGGCCCGTAAACAGGACAATCGCAGACAGGGCCACCGCGATCCTTTCGCGGCGGTGTGCCGAGCCCCACAATAGGAATGCCGGAGCCATCGCCAGAAATATCGTGACGAGCGAAAGCCCGTAACTTCCTGCCACCGACGCAAACTGAACCATCGGCTGCGTATGGATCCACGCGTACGCCGGAAGGTTCCATGGAAAACCCGTAAACATGTGCCCGCGAAGCCACTCGGCGATTCCCAGCAAGGTCACGAAGAGAAAGAAAGACGATGTCGCGCCGGGCGAGGACGAAAGCTTTCGGAATATTGCCGCAAGCGCTGCAGGGAACAGTGCCAGTAAAACCGGCAGGCCTGCGATCGCGAACGGCCATACCCAGCGAAAACTGTTTCCTTCGACGAGCAGCGCGTTGGCAATCCAACTCAAACCGACCAAAAAGAACCCGAACGCGAACGCCCACGTTAACGCAAAAGCGCGCATCGGGCCGGGACTGAATATGACGAGCAGGTATAACGAGCCGTATGACGGAAGAAGAATCGGCCAGAAGCCAAACGGGGGCATCGCAAAAACCATCAATGCCCCGGCGAGAAAAGCGAATGCTGCGGCTCGCCACCGTCGAGATGCAAGCCAATGGCCGAACCCGTCCGACGTAATGCGTGCTGTCACGCCAACCATCAGAGTGAGACAGTATCTCGCGGGATATTTCGGATGCGAAGTCGCTTGACCCGGCGCGGATCCGCATCGACGATTTCAAAGACCATGCCGCTCTCGTGAGTCAGAACCTCGCCCCGGGCGGGGACCCGACCGGAAATAGAAAAAACGAGCCCGCCGAGGGTGTCCACGTCCTCGCGCTCCTCTTCAGTGAGAATCGATCCGTAACGCTCTTCAAACTCCTGAATGTCGACCCGGGCGTCCGCAAAGATCGTGCCGTCAGCGAGATCGGCCAACTCCGGCTGCACATCGGTTTCGAACTCGTCCTCCAACTCGCCGACTATGGCCTCGATGACGTCACCGATTGTCACAAGCCCGTCGATGCCGCCGTACTCGTCGACGACAAGGACCATATGCTTCCGGCTTTGGCGCATGTGAAGGAGCAGATCAAGCAGGGGCATCGCGGGAGAAACGATAGGCACCTCACGGACAAGATCGCGAACCTTGATCGGCTTTCCCGCGGCCAGTTGGAGCAGGATGTCTTTGATGTGGATGGTGCCGATAATGTCGTCGAGCGACTCGCGATACACCGGGATGCGGCTGAATTGCTTTTCGGCAAGAAGCTGCATGAGGTCTTCCTGTGTCGTTCCGACGTCAATGGCGACGATATCGACCCGCGGGATCATGATATCCACCACCGTCATGTCGCGCAGCTTGAGAACGTTCTCGATCAGCGACCGCTCATGGGCCGCCACGGAACTGGCCGGGCCTTTGTCGAGCCTCCCGATATATTCCTCGAGTGCCTCACGCAGAGACGACTCGTTGCGCAGCCTCAATGTGCCGCGCAAACGGGACAGGAAGCCATGTTCCTGTTCTCTGGTGGGGGATTCCCTGGAAAACTGCGATCTTCCGTTGCTCTGGCCGCTCTGCGGCTGGGGAGGCTCTCCGGAAGATTCAACCGATTCTTCTGACATTGTAAACATGTTGGTAGTTCGAGTGTATACCACAAACGATCTTACCATGCATAGGGGTTTTTGTATCCCATCCGGTTCAAAATCCAGATTTCCATCTCTTCCATGCGGGTTGCCGATTCGTCGTCCTCATGGTCATAGCCGAGCAGATGCAGCGCGCCGTGAACCAGAAGGTGGGAGAGGTGGTCCTCAAAGGGTATAAGCTTTTCTTCCGATTCCCCCTTCACGGTCTCAAAGGCGAGGACGATGTCCCCGAGAGAGCACGAACCCTCCTCAAGCTCGGGAATTTCGGGTGGCCTGGGACTGACGAAATCGTACTGGGGGAAGGAAAGAACGTTCGTTGGCTTGTCTATTGTTCGATATTCGCGGTTCAGCGTTCGGACGAGATCGTCGTTTGCAAGAAGAACGCTGATCTCGACCCGCGGACAATCTGCAATCGGTTCTGGCAAAGGCGCGCATTGGAACACCTCGCGTAACGCGCGTGTCACTACTGGCACGGGGCGGCGTCCGTCTTCGCCCCATGAGGGAAACTGGACGGAAACGTCGATAAGAACTTCAGGCGGATTTTGAATTGTTTGCATAAGCGTCAACGATCTTGTGGACGAGGGCGTGGCGAACGACATCTTCGCCGGAAAACTCGATGAATTTCACTTCGTGCAGCGAGCGCAGGATTCGCGCGGCTTCGCTCAGCCCCGACGGAACGTCTTTAGGAAGGTCGCTTTGGGACGGATCTCCGGTGACAACCATTCTTGAGCCTTCGCCCATCCGGGTCAGAAACATTTTCATCTGGGAAGGCGTCGCGTTCTGGGCTTCGTCGAGGATGACAAAGGAATTGCTCAAGGTACGGCCGCGCATAAAGGCAAGCGGGGCGATCTCAATATCGCCATGGTCCATTTTCTTCTGGACCACGTCGAACGGCATCATGTCGTGAAGAGCATCGTAGATCGGTCGAAGGTACGGGTCGATTTTTTCCTTCATATCTCCCGGCAGGAATCCGATCCTCTCACCCGCTTCGAGCGCGGGGCGGCAGAAAACCATGCGCGCAACCTCGCCCTGCATGTAGGCCTGCACCGCCATGGCGACGGCGAGATACGTCTTCCCGGTCCCGGCGGGGCCAAGCCCGAAGACCATTTCGTGTGAGCCAATTGCCTTAACATAGTTAGCCTGCATCGGAGAGCGCGGCGAAACCGTTTTCTTTTTGGTCTTGATAAGGACGCGGTCGTCGCCGAAACCGGGAAGTGTTCCGGGCGAGCGGCCAGTGGCTTCCGCATCGCGGGCGAAGCGCAGCGCAGCGTCGACTTCTGCCATGCCGACATCTTCGTGGTTCTGGATTTTTGCCCACAGCGCGCCAAGGACTGCTTCCGCAACCTGAACGCCTTCGCCCGGACCTTCAATGTGAATGCGATTGCCGCGACCGAAAATCTCAATGCCGAGTTTCTTCTCCAGCACGGCGAGGTGTTCGTTGCTCTCGCCGAACAATACCGGGAGCAGTTCGTTACTATCGAATTCAAGGCTGATGGATGTCACGGCGCGGTCTTTCATACGTTAAACCGATGGATTACAAATTATCTTAGCCGGTAATTCCAACCAAACAATTAAATCGTCCACCTGTTCACAGTGAAGCGCCCGTGCGAAGTGGCTGTCCGTTGGCGAGAACGAGTTCGCCCCGCAGGGAATTGGCGTGTCCCTCGGTAACCCGGACGTCGACGATTTCTCCGAGCAACCGCTCGTTCGCGTCGCAATGAATCGACTGATTGTAAGGCGTTCGGGCGTGGAGCTGTCCGGGGCGGTTGCCCTTCCGATCGAACAGGACGGGCAGGCTGAGGCCTTCCGTCCGGCGATTGAAGGCGAGCTGCTGTTCGTTAAGCAGATCCTGAAGCCTCTGCAAGCGTTCGTTCTTGATGTCCTCGTGTACAAGTCCGCCCATTGCTGCGGCGGGCGTGCCAGGACGGGCGCTGTATTTGAACGAATAGGCGGACGCGAAGGTGATTTCGCGCACGAGGGTCATCGTCTGCTCAAAATCCTCATCGGTTTCGCCCGGAAATCCGACAATAAAATCCGAGGAAAGCGCGATATCCGGCCGTGCCTTGCGCAGATCGGCGATGATCTCAAAAAATGTTTCCGCCTTATGCTTGCGGTTCATGGCCTTAAGGATTCGATCCGAGCCGCTTTGAACCGGCAAGTGCAGAAAGGGCATGAGCTTTTCGATATCACGGTGTGCCGCGATCAGGCCGGGCTCCATGTCGCGCGGGTGCGAGGTCGTGTAACGGATACGTTTGACAGAATCTATCTTCGCGACCTCTTCGATCAGGCGCCCGAGTCCCCAGACCTTGCCATCGAGTCCTTCGCCGTGCCATGCGTTGACATTCTGGCCGAGCAGGGTGATTTCCTTGACGCCTGCATCAGCCTGGCGGCGTGCTTCGTCCAGAATTTTTGCCGCGGTGCGGGAAAATTCCGAGCCGCGCGTGTAGGGAACGACGCAAAAGGTGCAAAACTTGTCGCAGCCCTCCTGAATGGACAAAAAGGCCGCTGGTCCCTGCGCAAGATGTTCCTCGGGCAGGTAATCGAACTTCGACTCTTCTGGAAAGTCGGTGTTGACGATCCGCGCGCTGCCATACGCTCCTGTCGCCTTGACGACCATTTCGGGCAGTTCGTGATACGTCTGCGGGCCGAAGACCATGTCGACATACGGTGCACGCTCGAGAATAAATTCTCCTTCCGCCTGCGCGACGCATCCCGCGACAGCGATCAGCATGCGCCCGCCGCGATCTTCCTTCGCGTCCTTGTGCTCCCGCAAGCGCCCGAGTTCCGAAAATACCTTGTCGGTGGCCTTTTCCCGGATATGGCAGGTGTTAAGAATAAGCATGTCTGCGTCTTCGGGGGAGTCGACGACCGAATAGCCGAGAGGGCCGAGAATATCGGCCATGCGCTGGCTGTCATAGACGTTCATCTGACAGCCCCAGGTTTTGATATAAAGCTTTCTGTTAGTCATGGCCCGTCCGCGGTTGACCCATGGGTTAAACCACGTTTAATCTGGGAAGATCAAGATCAACCGCGTTTTCGGAAGACTTTCATGTCAGTCACGCTGCTTGCGCTCGGCTCGCTGCTGCCCGCCGAGATGGAGGAACTGGATCGTCACTTCGATGTGCTGCGGCTGTGGCGGGAGCCCGATCCTGACGCTGCCATTCGAGCCCGCAGCCGCGAGATCAAGGGTATCCTCTCGACCTATAATACCAAGAGCGTGAGCCGTACATTGATCGAGGCGCTGCCCAATCTCGAAATCATCGCTCAGTTCGGGGTCGGATACGACAATATCGACCTCGGCGCAGTGCGCGATCACCAACTCGCCCTGACGAACACGCCGGACATTCTGACCGAAGATACTGCTGACATTGCCTTCGCCTTGATCCTCGCCGTCGCCCGCCGCATCGTCGAAGGGGACATGTTTGTGCGTGTCGGAAAGTGGGCGAGCGGGTCTCTGCCACTTGGCACAAGCCTTCAGGATAAAACGGTCGGCATTCTCGGTCTGGGCCGGATCGGCAAGGCCATCGCGCGCCGCGCCGATGCCTTCGGGATGAACGTCCTGTATCACGGGCCAAACGAAAAGCGTGACGAACCGTATCGGTATTATGCCGACCTGATCGCAATGGCAAAGGACAGTGATTTTCTGGTTGTCGCCTGTCCGGGAGGCAAGGCGACCGAGGGAATCGTTGATTTGAACGTTCTTGAGCGGCTCGGACCGCGCGGCTTCCTCATAAACATTGCACGCGGTGCCGTCGTACGCGACGACGATTTGCTGACGGCTCTGTCAAACCGGGCGATCGCCGGGGCGGGGCTGGATGTTTACTGGAACGAGCCTGCTGTCCCCGACGCGTTAATATCTCTGGATAACGTCGCGCTTTTGCCGCATATCGGCTCGGCGACAGTTGAAACGCGTTCGAAAATGGGGCAACTTGTGATCTCCAATCTATTGGCGCATTTCGATGGTAAACCGCTGATCTCACCCGTCATGGTGTAGGGGGAATTATGATTCGTGTACTGGTTCTGTCTCTCGTTCTTCTCGTTGTCAGCGCCGGGAGCGCAATGGCCGACCGGCGCCCGAGCTGTTATTCTCTTCGCGAAGCCGAGGCCGAGCAGGGTATTCGCATTCACAGCGAGCTTATGGTTATCGGTCTGAACTGCATGCATCTGGGCCAGGAGGCCGGGCTTTATCAGAAGTACCAATCGTTCACCAGCAATTATTCCGATTTAATATCGGGTTACGAGTCGACACTGATAGATTACTTTAAGCGTTCCGGGCATCCCAATCCGGTCGGGTCCCTGAACCTCATGCGTACGGCTTTTGCCAACAAGATCTCATCTGACGCCGCACGCATGCGCCCGGACATTTTCTGCAAGCGCTACATCCCGCGAGTCTCGCAGGCCGCTGCGATGAACCGGCAGGAAGTCAAGCAGTGGGCATCCACCTTCTTCCCCTCACATCCGGTTTCGCAGCCAATCTGCGAACAGTAGGATCGCCCTCGGAGTTCCTCCCGCTCGTAAGGATGAAAAAGCTCTTTCCAAAACGAAACCTGTCCTTATTCTGGTCTCATTTCATGCCACCAGACAAAGACGGAACGTTATGGATATTGACCAGACGATTGACAGCATTTTCGCCCCAGTAGCCGAATACTCAATGAAGCTTGTCTTTTTTTCGGTTCCGATCGGACCGGAAGGAAGTCAGCAGGACCTGTCTCTGATCCTCGTCTGGCTCGCTGCAGCAGCGATTTTCCTGACGATCTATCTCGGTTTCATTAATTTCCGCTATTTCGGTCATGCCATCTCGCTCCTGTGCGACAGGTCAGAGCAGAAGGATGACGGCCAGATCAGCAGTTTTCAGGCGCTCGCGACATCTTTGTCCGGTACGGTTGGCCTTGGCAACATTGCCGGTGTCGCGGTCGCGGTCTCTGTCGGCGGACCTGGGGCGTTGTTCTGGATGATGGTGATGGGCTTCCTCGGGATGTCGACCAAATTTGCGGAGGTTACTCTCGGGGTCAAATATCGCCACCACAAGGACCCTGACCATCCGCAGCGCATTTCCGGCGGGCCGATGTACTACCTGCGAGACGGGTTCGCCAACCGGGACATTCCCTTTATCGGAACGTTTTTGGCAGTCCTTTTCTCGTTGTGCTGCATCGGCGGCTCGATCGGCGGAGGCAATATGTTTCAGGCCAATCAGGCCTATGTGCAAATGATGAATGTTACCGGGGGTGAGGAAGGCTGGCTTGGCGACAAGGGCTGGCTTTTCGGTATCGCGCTGTCTGTTCTCGTTGGAATCGTCATAGTCGGCGGAATTCGTTCGATCTCGGCAGTGGCATCAAAGCTGGTCCCGGTTATGGGGATTCTTTATCTCGGCGGAGGGCTTGTCATCATCGCCATGAATTACGCCGACCTCCCCGGGGCGGTGGGTACAATCTTCACCGAAGCCTTAAGCCTTTCGGCGGGAATCGGTGGATTTCTCGGTGCGTTGCTTACTGGTATCCAGCGGGCATCCTTCTCGAATGAAGCCGGGCTTGGTTCGGCCGCCATCGTGCACTCGGCTGCGCGCACAGACCCGGTCACGCAAGGCTTCGTCGCGATGCTTGGTCCGTTTATCGACACTGTTATCGTCTGCATGATTACCGGTCTTGTCATCGTGGTCACAGGAGTTTACGAGGGCGGCGAGGGGGTGGAAGGCGTACGTTTGACGTCGCGAGCCTTCGAGAGCG
The DNA here is from genome assembly GCA_009929775.1 of Alphaproteobacteria bacterium. Taxonomy (GTDB): domain Bacteria; phylum Pseudomonadota; class Alphaproteobacteria; order Micavibrionales; family Micavibrionaceae; genus RZZS01. The sequence continues at coordinate 11,742 of RZZS01000027.1, read as the reverse complement.
ACATTGAGGGGGCCCGGTATTTTCTTGCGCTAACAGTGCTGCTGTTCGCCTACTCGACGATCATCACCTGGTTCTACTGCGGTGTTAAGGCCGTTACCTTTCTATTTGGAGAAAATGACGTAATTCATATGACGTATCGGGTCGTATATTGCGCGCTGGTGATCGTGGGCGCATCGGCCGATCTCGAAAACGTCATAGCTTTCACCGATGCGATGATCCTGTCGATGGCGTTCCCGAACATCCTCGGTCTGTACTTCCTGGCCCCCGAGATAAAGCGGGATATCAAGAAATACGTGCAAACACTGAAAATAAAAGAAAAGGTGTCTGCTGCCGGAACGGCCTGAATCCACGCGAGACGTTCGAAAACGGTTCTTATCCACAAGCGTTTGGCAACGGGATTTCAAATCCCGTTGCAAACGGCTGAAATACATTTATAAACCAGTTTGACCCCGAACATTTCCAGCGTGGAGCAAGTCCTCATGAAGAAGACGTCAGCCGCAAGGCAGACTCGCGACAATGGCAGTATGAATTCAACGCCTGACGACAGCGTCAAAGCCGCCGACAAGAGTGATGTTGCCGCGAAGAACGCGATCGACCCGCTTAACCGCTTGGGGCTATCGGCTGCGCGTCCCAGCTTTCGTATCCAGACGAGTTCTGGACTCAAGACGCTCCGGATTACCTCCGCACCAGCTGACGACGCCGAGACGCCTCGCGCGGAATGCGCATCTCAAAGCGGGCCCGAGGCGCTTCGCGCGTACCGGGGTGATGGAGGCGATCTTGACGAGGCCGAACCTGTTCTGATGCTGGCGCCGACGAATACGCCGCCGCTGCAGAAGCCCCGTACCCACAAGGCACTGACCATCGCAGGGACGGTGCTGTCGATTTCGTGGGTCAGCTATTGCGTTTTTTACACGATCGGTTCGGCAGAGCCGTTTCCGTTGCGGCCCGACCTTTTGGGCGGATTTCTTGCCGGGGTGATGGCGCCGCCCGCGATCTTCTGGCTCATCGTTTCCCAGATCCAGCGCGCCGCGGACGTACACCTGTACGCGGAATCGCTGCGCAAGGAACTTCATTCCCTGATATTCCCGTCCGAGGAGCGCTCTCGGATTATCTCGAAAGATATCGAAATGCTTTGCCGTCAGGCCGCCGAGCTTTCTGCTTCGTCGAAGGCCGTTTTGAAGGCAATCCATCGGGCGCGCCAAGGCCTGCGGGTCGAGGTTCGGGACTTTGTCGGGGTTGCGAAGAAAACCGAATTTCACATTGATCGGCTCGCCGAAACCCTGAACGAGCGTGCTGCCCGATTGCTTGCTCTGACCGACGAGATAGAGCAGCGGACCGCCACAATCGGCGACAAGGCGCATGCGGGCGCCGAGGCCTGGGATCAGGCGACCTTGACGATTCTGGAGCGCGCCGGCGAAATGGAGCAGGCCATGGGCAAGGGCGCGGACAAAATTCTCAGCGCCGCCGACAACGCCAAAGAGAAAACATCCGGAATCGAGCAAAATCTCGAGCGCACATACGACAACCTCAACGATGCAGTCAACAGAATCGCCGAGCGTTTGAAAGACCTCAGCGGGGAGTTTGACGACCATACGAAGGGTCTTACCGAGGCAACGGATCACGTCGCCGAAGAGACGGCGCGCCTTGGCGAGCAGATCCAAAGCCAGATCGCCGATCTCGAAAAGATAACGGCGCGTACTGTCGACGCGATGCTCCAGTCCAGTGAAACCATCCAGGACCAGCAGGACGCTCTCGACAAAGGTGCGCAGGCGATCGCCGATCAGGCGGAGAACATCGCCGACATCATTCGTGAAAGCGTCTCCAGAATGAACGATGCCGTCGACCATGCTGCCGGGGAAGCCAGCGGCATTACGACGCGCGTCGGATCGGAGGCGGATAAACTTCGCGAAACAGTCAAGGTTTTAAGCCGTGAAGCAGAGGCAATCGAGCAGGCAGGGGAGGCCGCATCCAACCGCATGAGCGAAGCGCTCGCGGTCGCGTTGTCAGGCGCGGAATCGATCAGTTCTGCTGTCCGGCGCGCCGTCGACAGCCTCGAAAAAAGCACGGCGTCGGCCCGCGGGCAAGCCGAGCAGCTTATTACGCAAACCAGCGAACACATCGGGAAGCTCAATGCCTCCGGTGAAGGAAACCTCCAGCACATCAAGGCCATCGTCGAACTCCTCGAGAAAAGCCGGACCCAGATCGAGGAAGCGTCGAACCTAACCGATTCGCAGGTCCTGAAGCTTTCGGGGGCGGTCGAGGAACAGGCCGAGAAAATCAACGTTTCGACGGCGAACCTCGCCGATCGCATCGAGTCTGTGCGCAGCGCCCTTGAGGAGCCGCTCAAGTCGATGATGCACGCGATTTCCGACGCTGACGGCAAGCACGAACAGATCGAGGCGACCCTTCGCCGCCGTGTTTCCGACCTCAATGAGGCCAGCGAGAAAGCAACGGTCAGCGCCGAACAGATCCGGGGCATCCTGCGGGGGCAGGCGCAGGAAATTTCCACGCTTTCGGGCCAGATCGCCGCGCACTCGAAAACCATTAACCGTAATATGGAAGAGCAACGGGATTCGCTCTCCGGGGAGGTTCGCGGCGCCCTTGACAAGATCGAGGACGTTCGTAAGGCGCTCGAAGCCCAGGCCAGTCTGCTTAATCGTCTCGCGGGCGATGCCGCCAAGGACATCAATCGCCTCGAGGGCGCCATCGCAAGCCGCTGCGAGGAAATCAACGTCGCAAGTGCCGGCGCGCTGCAGAGTCTTGAAGAGCTTGATTCTTCCCTCGATTCCAAACTTGTGGTCCTGCGTGAGCGTTGCAGTGCTGGTGAGGAGTCCATCCTCTCGGCTACCGGCGCACTCGAAAGGTCTGCCCATGATGTCGAACCCGTTTTTCTGCGTGCCGTCGATCAGGCGGAGAAGGCATCCGACCGATTTGCAGCGCTTCAAAATGCCTTCCGAGGGACGACCGAGAGCAGTCTGGCAAAGCTGCATCAGATCGGTTCGATTTTCGACGAACGTCTCCGCAGTCTGAGCGATGGTTCCGAGCAGGCAGCGCAGATCCTGAAATCCTCAAGCGACCACCTGCAGGAACGCGTTGGAGAGATTTCGGACGCAGCGCGCTCAGCAAGCGAGAAGATGCGCGACATCGAAGCGTCCCTCGAGAACCAGTCCTCCGACATCCACCTTGTGACCGATCAGGCCCTTTTGAAAATCGAAGGCATTCAGAAAGCCATCAACGACCAGTTCCATGAGCTCTCGGCATCCATCGGCCAGGCCGTCGTCCAACTTCAGGCAGCGGGCAACGAATTCGCAAAATCCTCCGAAACTGTGGAAGATACGGCGAATCAGATCGTTTCCAGGTTCGACGATGTCGGTCGGTCCGCCCTCAGAAACAGCGAAGTGCTCGGCGATTCCGCCCAAAATACGGTCGAGACGACTAGTCTGCTGGTCTCCAGAGTGCAGGCCGAAGCCGAGGAGTTGCTGGAGAAGTCGAGCGAAACTCTGGTCGAACTGAAAAAGGCCGGAGACACTTTCGCTGTCCGGTCCCGTGAAATCGCCGAGCAAATGAAGGTGTCGCTCCAGATCAGCCAGAATTACGGCAAGGAACTGAAGGCCCAGGCGGCCTCTGTGGCAGACGCCTCTGCCGAATCGGCGGATCGTATCAGCAAGGCTATATCCATCCTCTCCTCGAAGCTCGACGACGTCGGCAAGACAGCGGGCGACGTTTCGATCAAAATCGAACAGTCACGCGGCAAGCTTGGCGACGAAACCGAACGGCTGATTACCGTCTCGACGAAGGCTATCGAAGCGACCGAGACCGCAACCACGGCCTTCGGACGGCAATCCACATCGCTGTTCAAAGCGACGGAAGACGCCAGTCACAAGGCCGAGGAAATCCGCAAGGCGGAAAGCCGGGTGCAGCGGGAGGCTTTCCTTTCATCGGCCAAGTTCATCGTCGAGAGCCTGCACTCGCTCTCGGTCGATCTTACGCGCAATCTGGATGGTGAGGTCCCTGAGAAGGTCTGGCGCGCGTTCCAGAAGGGCGATGTCTCCGCCTTCACCAAGAGGCTTGCGCAACTCGGTGACAATATGCCGGTCGACAAGGTCCGCAAGAAGTTCGCTTCGGACACCGAATTCCGTACGTACGTCCAGCGGTACCTCCGGCAGTTTGAGGAGCTTTACGACCAGGCCGTCGCCAATGACCATGGTGCGCTGCTATCCTCAACCTTTGTGTCGAGCGAAGTCGGCAAACTGTACAGCTTCCTCTGCCTTGCGGCCGGGCGGGAACCGCGTACGAGCCGCGATAGCTCGCAGGCGGCATAAAGGCCCCTAAATTGAAATGTCCTGTTGATTGTCCTGATGGAGTAAGGCTAAGCTAGCATTTGTTTTTAATCTGCCGCGTAACGAGTCCACCCGCTTCCAATGGCCAAAACCAAGTTCTGTCAGGGCATCTCGGACATTTCCGACACCTACATGGGGTTCATTGTCGACCAGTGGGGGGTGCTCCACGATGGCAACAGACCGTACGATGGCGTTGTCGAGTGTCTGAAGGAGCTGAAAAACCGGAAGAAGTTCATTATTCTTCTATCGAACTCCGGCCAGCGTGCGGACGCAAACAAACAGCGTCTCAAGCAGATAGGCATTGGACCAAGCCTCTATAGCGCAATCCTGACCCCTGGCGAGATGATCCATGACGGATTGATGAGCCGGGAGGGAATTTTCAGGTTTACCGGCCCCAAATGCTACACGTTTTCGCGTGGTAGCGATCTCTCGATGCTCGAAGGTACGGGAATCGACGTCGTCGACGATATCAACGAGGCGGATTTTCTTCTAATCATGGCGTCGGAATCGCCCGTCATGTCGATCATGGACTACGAACCGATTCTCCGTACGGCCGTCAAGCGCGGGCTGAGAGCCTATTGCGCAAACCCGGACAGCCGGGCGCTTCTCGGTGCAACGTTCGTTATGGGTCCTGGTCTGATCGCTCGCCGCTATCAGGATTTCGGCGGCGTCGTCAATTATATCGGCAAGCCGCACCAGCCGATCTACCAGACTTGCATTCGGATGATGCAGGAAAAGAATGTCTATCCCGGCCAGATCGTCATGGTCGGCGACACGATGGCGCACGATATCCTTGGCGGATGGGCGGCCGGGATCGATACCTGCCTGATCAAGAGCGGACTCCATTCCTCGTCATTCCGTAACGCGCAAACTCCAGCGGAAACCGACAACGCGCTTAATGTTCTTGTCGCGCAGTACAGTAACGTCAAGCCAAAGTACCTTGTCGACAGCTTCGAATGGGGCAGGGCACTTCCCGACCGCAAGCACAAAAAGCACAAGAAACACGTGCGTCGCCGTGGTCGCCCGCGCAAAACGGATAAAACTGACACCTGACTGTGCTCACCCAGGTTGCCCCGGCTTTGGCAACAGAATATCCATCGCCGCGCGAATTGAAGGCAGGGCTTGCTCTATGGCTTCCTCTCCACGCATAATAAGTTCCTCGGCGCGCTCAAATTCGAGAACGCCGATATGGCCGACATGCGGCTTCACATGTATGTCCGGCGGATCGCCGGCCAGACGTGATCGTGTAAGGCGGTCCTGGATAATGTTGAGCGCGGAAACCATGACGCCGAACAGGCTTGGATTGTTCGTCTCGCGCCTGAAAATCCGCTTTGCAAGACTCGACCGACCGAGCGTGTCCGCCGGATCGCCAGCATTTTCCCCTAACAAATCGAATCCCACGATCGTCTGGTAGTCTTCCCCGGGCCTTGTGCTTTTCCCTATCATATCTCCGTTGAGATCGATGGCGATGGTCATCCGCGCGCCGAGGGCAAGACAGGCCGACACCGGAACGGGATTGACGAGTGCGCCGTCCACGAGCCGTCGGCGATTGAAAGAAACGGGAGGAAAGACACCGGGCAGGGCAAAGGACGCCCGCATCGTGTCGACCAGTCGCCCGCGCCGGAGCCAGACCTCGTGGCCGGTTGTCAGGTCTGTTGCTATGGATATAAACGGATACGGGAGATCCTCGGAGTTCATGTCACCGAAATGTTCTTCAAGAATGGCTGCAAGACGGGAGCCGCCGATCAGACCGGCGCTGCGGACACGAAAATCGAGGTAACTGAAAATCCGCCGCCGGTTGAGTGCGCGGGACCACTCCTCGAGCGCATCAAGCTTGCCCGCAAGATAACACCCGCCTACAAGCGAGCCAATGGACGTCCCGGCGACGATATCGGGATAGATGCCATGGCGCGTCAGTGCTCGTAGCGCGCCTATATGGGCGAAGCCGCGCGCCATGCCAGCGCCGAGAGCGACGCCGATCATCGGCGTCTCCGGGGCGGTCTTTGCGGAGGTGCGCGCCTCCGCAGGCGATGGTTCGTCCTCCATATTAGAGCACCTGCGTTCTGGACAGGTTCGTATAGTTACGATTATAACATGTCGAGAACCAGAATGACTATCGGGAAGCCCGCGCTGAAGACCTCTCATTCGACAACCCGTCTCGTTCGCCGCATGGCTGGCGACTACCTGAGGCCGTATCTCGGGATGTTGGGGCTCGCCGTATTTTTTATGGTGCTGGCCGCCGGTGCGACAGCGATGTTTGCCTCGCTTATGGAACCGGTCATCGACGATGTCCTGACCGGGCGGAAGGAAGAACTGATTCTGCCTGTCGCAATGGCTCTTTTTTTCGTCTTTGCGCTTCGGGGGCTCGCGACGTACATACACACAATTCTGATGAACAAAATCGGCCAGTCGATTGTCGCCGATATCCAGAACAATCTGTTCGCCCGGTTTATGTCGCTCGACCTTGCGTTCTTTAACGCAAACCCGAGTGGTCAGTTGATTTCCCGCGTCGTCAACGACGTAAACGTCATGCGAGTTGCCGTATCGGATACACTCACTGGCTTTGGAAAGAGCCTGCTGACCCTTGTCTTTCTTGTCGTTGTCATGTTCTCGAAGGATTGGGTTCTTTCCATCGCCGCCTTTACGATCTTCCCGTTTGCAGCCCTGTTCGTTGCATGGATAGGCAAGCGACTTCGGGCGGTTTCAGGAAACATCCAGACCAATCTGGGCCAACTTTCCGACCGGCTGTCGCAGGTCTTTCAGGGAATCCGGCTCGTGAAGGCATATGGAATGGAATCGTACGAGCGTGAGCGCACGGCGCGCGCCGTTGAAAGCGTCAAAAAGTTGATGATGAAGAGCGTCCGGACCGGGCAGCTTTCGACCCCGGTGAACGACCTGCTCGTGGGTGCGGTCGTGTTCGCCATCATCCTCTATGGAGGGTATAAAGTGCTTGCGGGAGAAACCACAGCGGGCGAATTGCTTGCGTTTATCGCGGCCTTTACGCTTGCGTACGAGCCGATGAAAAAACTCGCCTCTCTTAACAACGTGCTCCAGATGGGGCTCGGCGCGGCTGACCGCGTTTATGAAATGATGGACCTCCGCCCGGCAATTGTTGACCGAGAGAATGCGAGGCCGCTTGCGATGCAAAGTCCTGAAATCCGGTTTGAGAGCGTATCGTTCTCGTACGGTGCGGACGGAAGGGCACTCGATAATGTCTCGTGCGTCATCCCCAAAGGAAAGGTTACGGCGCTCGTCGGTCCGTCAGGCGGTGGAAAAACGACGCTGCTGAATACGATTCCCCGCTTTTACGATGTAAGCGGAGGCCGCATCACCATCGACGGAATAGACATTCGCGACATCACAATCGCAAGCCTGCGCTCGCAAATCGCTCTGGTATCCCAGGACATCACGATATTCGATGACAGTGTCTTTGCGAACATCGCATACGGCAAGGCCGGCGCATCGGAGGGTGAGATTATTGCTGCTGCCCGCGCCGCTGCTGCGCACGATTTCATCGTCGAACTCCCGGACGGCTACCAGACACGGGTCGGTGAACGCGGTGTCCTTCTGTCCGGTGGGCAGCGTCAGAGAATTGCTATTGCCCGCGCGATTATCCGTGACGCGCCCATTCTGCTTCTTGACGAGGCGACATCGGCGCTCGATAACGAGTCCGAGCGCGCCATTCAGGCGACGCTTGCGGAATTGCAGAAGGGGCGTACGACCCTCGTGATCGCGCACCGCCTTTCGACCATTCAGGATGCCGACCAGATACTGGTGCTTCAGGGCGGCCAAATCGTCGAGCAGGGGAATCACAGTGCGCTTCTCGGGAGAGCGGGCGTCTATGCGCGCCTTCACTTCAAAAGTCTTTCCTGAGAAAATACCCGCGAACTTTCCCGAGAGCGGGCTATTCCCGGGTCTCCTCATGGAGTCTCCTCATGGAAAGTAGCCATTGACTGGGGAACTTCCCGAAAAAAGGCACTTGAACTGACCTGGTAACAGGAGCATAGTCCCGCGCGTTAGTGATCTTCATTTCTTACAGGAGACAGGAAATGCCTTGTAAAGAAGCAATGAAAACGGAGATCGTCACCATAGGCCCCGACGTGACAGTTCAGGAGGCCATGCATCTGCTCGACGAAAACCACCTCCGTTCCGTTCCGGTCGTAAACAAGAATAACGATCTGCTCGGTCTCTTTGATTTCAACTCGCTACTAAACTCTCTGCTTCCGGTTTCCATTCCGGGCATGGAGGGTTTTGTAGGAGTTGACATGCGGCTCGACAACATCATCGGTGCCGCGCCCGGGATTGCGAAGCGCCTGCGCAAAAGAATGCCGTACGCAGTCCGTGACATTATGCGCCATGATGTTCCGGTGGTATATCCGGACACGCCGCTTTGGGAGGGGGTACGTCTCCTCGTCAAACACAACATCATTCTGCCCGTGCTCGAAAAGGATTCGACACAGCTCCTTGGCGTTGTTACGCAGCAATCGGCCATGCGCTACCTCCTGCAGATCGTCGAAAAACAGGAGTCTGGTGATACGCCCGCTCCCTCTTCGGATCGTGGCTGAAACGAAGCGGCACAAACCCATAAAACAAAACAATCGGGAATCCAAAAATGCATGAAGCTGCAGCGCCTGTTGGCGACCTGGCTTTCGATCTGCCTATGCTTGTATCGGGACTGGTTCTGTTCGTTACCTTCCTTGGTATTTTCACCGAAGGAATTCACAAAGTACACCGTACCGTGGTCGCCATGATTGGCGCCGCCTTGATGGTAGCCTGCGGGCAGGCCTTTGGCTTCTTCAGCCCTGGCGCTGCCCTTGAAGTCATTGACTGGAATGTCGTGTTTCTCCTGGGTGCCATGATGGCGTTCGTCAATGTGATGATTCCGACCGGCGGGTTTCAGGCCATAGCTTACTGGATAGCGCGGACGTGCGGCGGACGTTCGTTCCTTCTTATGGTCATGATGGGCACGTCGATCGCGGTTCTGTCGATGTTTCTCAACAACCTGACGACCGTTGTGGTGTTTGCGCCCCTGATTGTCCTGATTTGTCAGGTTATCGGGATATCGCCACTGCCTCACCTTCTTGCCGCAGCGATGTTATCGAACATTGGTGGCGTCGCCACTCTCGTCGGCGACCCGCCGAACCTGATGATCGGCTCGGCCGCCGGCATTGATTTCGGCACATTCTTCGAGCGTATGGGCGGAACGGTTCTGGCTTCGTTCATTGCCATTGTCGTTTCGTTTTACTTCCTGTTCCGCAAAGCATGGAAAAGAAAGACCAACGGGACTCATTTCTCCGCCGACATCCAGATCGACGACCGGCGGACTTGGTACCTGTCTCTTGCAATCCTCGCTCTTATGATTGTTCTGTTCATATTCCATGGCAAGCTTGGATGGGAAGCGTGGGTGGTCGCCGGATTTGGATTGACGCTGCTCTTTGCTCTAACGCGGGAGGAAGACCCGGACAGATTCCTCGAAAAGACGGAACTTTCGCTTCTGCTATTCTTCGTTTCCCTGTTTATACTTGTCGGGGGAGTTGAAGAGAGCAAGTTGCTCGTCTTTTTCGGCGTGATGATTGAGCCGCTCGTCCAGCATGACATGCTGATCGCCTGTATTCTGCTTCTATGGGTAGCGGCGATTTTTTCCGCACTGATCGACAATATCCCGTTCACAGCGGCGATGATCCCGGTCATCATGGGCCTTGAGACGCAGAACATCGAGGTCGCCCCGCTTTGGTGGGCGCTGGCGCTCGGTGTCGGGCTGGGTGCGAATGGTTCCCACCTTGGCTCGACGGTTAACATTTTCGTCATGACCCTGTCGGAAAAAATGGCTCAGCGTGAAAAGAAGCCGCACCTCGCGGTCACGCCCGGGCTCTGGTTCAGAAAGGGAATGCCTGCGACGGTGGTCACCCTGATCGTCGCATCGGTGATTTTCTGGATCTACTTCGACTTTTTCGCCATGCCGATTCCGGGCGAGGTCGGGTTCGAAAACGGAACGGCACTGGTTGGCGCGGCTTCCCCAGTCGACGAAGGCTGATAATATTGCAGCTGTATAAACAGGTGGTCCCGCGCCGGAGCGCGCGGGGACATTTTCTAAACCAGTCCGACAGGTGCGAGTCTGCGATGCCCGCCGCGAATCTTCTTTGTGCGCTCTTCGGAGCCCTGCTTCTTCTGGTCGCGTTTCCGGGAACTTCCCGGAGTGCTGAAGGATCGCAGAGGCTTCAAATTGTGACAATCGACGGCGAGCGGCACTCCTTTGAAGTTGAACTCGCGATAACCGAGCCTGATCGCCGCCGCGGACTGATGTTCCGGGAAAATCTCGCGTCCGACCACGGGATGCTGTTCGCGTGGGTCGGGGAGGAGGAGAGCGAGCGGTCTTTCTGGATGCGCAATACCCTTATTCCCCTCGATATGATTTTCATTTCGAAGTCGGGTGTTGTTCGGTCCGTGCACTCGCATGCAATGCCGCACGATGAGACCCCGATTCATTCATCCGCTCCGGTCTTTGCTGTCCTGGAGGTCCCGGCCGGGACTTCGAATTCTCTCGGCATCGGTGTCGGAGCTACCGTTCACCACCCGATTTTTTCCAACACCCTTGATGAATAGGGTATTCTCATGTAAATGATTTTCCGCAGGGAGATCGGGGTGTAGCGCAGTCTGGTAGCGCGCCTGCTTTGGGAGCAGGATGCCGGGGGTTCGAATCCCTCCACCCCGACCATTTCCTTTTGCTGACAGGTCAGGCGTGCGAAATTACGGGTTGGTTCCATGACGAAAGCGCGAATTTTTCCGCCCAGCAAAAATCCCATGCAGTCGGGTCACGGGAACCGGCGTGGCTGGCGGCTTGAGCTTGAACAGCCGACCCGGCGCGAACCCGAGCCCCTGATGGGTTGGACACGCGGGGGCGATACACTCAATCAGGTGGTCCTTCGGTTCGACTCTTGCGCGGAAGCCGTCGCGTTTGCGGAGCTGCGCGGATGGGAATATACCGTTCTCAAAGCCCGCGCGCGCCGTGTTCGCCCGAGAAACTACGCAGATAATTTCAAGTATGTTCCGGGCGAGGAGTCCCGCCAATAAGCGAATTTCCGATTGCCTCTTTTTATTCTCGCTAGTAAACAGAAGCGATTGGCATCATCAGGCGCCCGTAGCTCAATGGATAGAGCGCCCGCCTTCTAAGCGGATGGTTGCAGGTTCGAATCCTGCCGGGCGCGCCATTTCCAAAACATCCCCCGAAATATCCGCTAATGCCTTGAACGGCAACGAACAATCAGGTGTTCGAAAGCCTTCGTTTCGATGGTGCGCCAGAGGCTCCCCGAGTAACCGTCCGGCGACCCCCGTCTTCTGTTCGTGGGGATAGAGTGGGATAGTGTCCACTATCGTGTAAGTGGACACTATCGGAGGAGAGATT
>RZZS01000096.1 GCA_009929775.1 Alphaproteobacteria bacterium | reverse complement strand
GACCCAGAGTGAGGCCGAGGCCTTGATCCTCGAGTCCGCGCTGGTCATGAAGCATCTGCCGAAATACAACATTGAACTCAAGGACGGGATGTCGTATCCCTATATTCAGATCACGAGTGATGCCTTCCCTCTTGTTTCGCTTGTACGACTGGCAAAGCCTGACCAGAAAAAGAAGGGGGTTCGGTATTTTGGTCCTTATGTTGATGCGGCCCTGATCCGCGAGGGCAGCGACCTCAGCGCCGTCTATGTCGTCATGCCGATGCGGTTGTGACTTTCTGAGTCGATGGACGGCTTGAAGGGTCTGCGGCTTTTGACGCTGCGGATCAGGAATCTAAGAAATCTCCGGAGCGTGGATCTAGACCTTCGGGAGAGGTCGCAGCGGATTCTGTTGACCGGCGCCAACGGCGCCGGGAAGACAACGCTTCTGGAGGCGGTTTATCTTTTGGCGCGAGGCCGGAGTTTTCGGGGGCGCAAGGCCGGATCCCTGACGAGCGACGGTGAGCGTCGAACGCTGATCGAAGGGCGGTTTTGCGAGGTGGATTCATCGAGCGAATCGATTCTCGTCTTCGAGCGAAGCGGTCGAGGTAGTCTGAGGCGCTACAACAGCGTCGCGATGGGCCCGCTCCCGCCGAGCGACAGCCCGCTGCGGGTCAAACTTGTCGGGGAGAATCCTCAGGTCCTTTTGGAAGGGGAGCCGACACTCAGACGCGGGCTTTTGGACTGGAATGTGTTCCACGTGGAACATCAGCTTGGTCGACTGCGGGCCGATGTTCGGCGTGTGCTTGCCCAGCGAAATGCGGCGCTTCGGCAAGGCGGGGCACGCGTGTCGGCCTGGGATCCGGCCTTCGTCGAGCTTTCGGACCAACTGACCGTGAAACGCGTGGCCTTTCTGGACCGTTGGCGGACCCAGTTCAGATCCCTCGCAGAGGACTTTGCCTTTCTCGACGGCTGCGACTTGTTTTTCGATCGCGGTTGGCCGAAGGATACCGATTTGCTGGATATCCTGGAGCGGGGGCGGAGCGCGGAGATTCAACGCGGTCAGACCCTCGCAGGTGCTCACCGAGCCGATATCAGAATCGCCCGCGACGGCTCTCCATCGAGACTTTCCCGTGGCCAGGCAAAGGTCGCCGTCTGCCTGCTTCAACTCGCAGCAGAACGTGTCCACCTGATGACGGGGCTTGCGCCATCGCTCTGGCTCCTCGACGACGTTGATGCCGAGCTCGACAAAGGCACCGCCGATCGGCTTTGGCGATTGTTCGGAGAACCGGAGGCGCAGCTGCTCATCGCCCGGTTGAGCCGCGAGTCCGGGGATCTCGCCGATGGATCCACGATGCTGGACACCATGTTCCACGTGGAACATGGTGTCCTCATCTCTGCGCTCGCCGATCCCACGCCGACGACAAAATCGTCAGTTTGACAGCATCACCGTCCACGCCCATGCCGCCCGGAGCCCCTAAGGCGCGCCGGCGCCCGTTCCCGTATAATGGCTGTGTTTAGGCTGCAGCCTTTCCCGGCGTCGAACTCTCCGACAGCGTTGCGCACCATGCTTCCAAAAAGGCGTGATGCGGCGACCGATCAACGGTCGCGCAGCGATCGCTTGCGAGCCATCCCACCGATCCAGCATTTCGACCAGGCCACATGACCTACGATTCAACAAGCATCAAAGTCCTTCGCGGACTCGACGCGGTCCGTAAGCGGCCGGGCATGTACATCGGCGACACGGACGACGGTACCGGACTCCACCACATGGTCTTCGAAGTCGTCGACAACTCCATCGATGAAGCCCTTGCCGGGCATTGCAACAACATCCGCGTGATTCTTCACGGTGACGGCTCGGTGTCCGTGACCGACAACGGGCGAGGCATCCCGGTCGACATTCATTCAGAGGAACAAAGGTCTGCGGCCGAAGTGATCCTCACGGTTCTGCATGCAGGTGGAAAGTTCGACGACAACTCCTACAAGGTTTCGGGAGGGCTCCACGGTGTCGGGGTGTCGGTCGTCAATGCACTCTCCGACCGACTTTTCTTGAAGATATCCAGGGGCGGTCGCCTCTATCAGCAGGAGTACCACCTCGGGGAACCTCAGTACCCGCTCAAGCTCGTCGGAGACACCGATGCAACGGGGACGGAAATCCGCTTCTATCCATCAGACCAAACTTTTACTCATATCGAGTTCCATTACGACATCCTCGCCAAACGACTTCGCGAGCTCTCCTTCCTCAACTCCGGCGTGCGTATCGAGTTGTTCGAAGAGGCGACCGGTCGAGAGGACATCTTCGAGTATCAGGGCGGCATCCGAGCCTTCGTCGAGCACCTGAACCAGAACAAAGAGCCGATTCATCCGAGCGTGATCCACTTCACTGCCGAGCGTCAATCGGTCACGGTCGAGCTGGCGATTCAGTGGAACAACGGCTATCAAGAGACGATCTTCTGCTACACCAACACTATCCCGCAGAAGGACGGCGGCACCCACCTGGCCGGACTGCGTGCCGGGTTGACCCGGACCTTGAACGCCTATATCGAGCGTGAGGGTCTCGACCGCAACCAGAAGATCCGACCGGTCGGCGACGATGCCCGCGAAGGCTTGACCGCGGTCCTGTCCGTGAAGGTGCCGGACCCGAAGTTCTCGTCGCAGACGAAAGATAAGCTGGTTTCCTCCGAGGTGAAGGCCATCGTCGAATCGCTCGTGGTCGAGCAGTTGAATGTCTTCCTCGAGGAGCAGCCGGCAGAGGCGAAGGCTGTCGCCAACAAGATGCTCGAGGCCGCACGCGCCCGTGAGGCAGCCCGCAAGGCACGCGAGATGACGCGGCGCAAGGGAGTACTCGATGTTGCGGGGCTGCCGGGCAAGCTTGCCGATTGCCAGGAAAAGGATCCGGCGAACTCAGAGCTGTATCTGGTCGAGGGTGACTCAGCAGGCGGTTCGGCCAAACAGGGGCGCGACCGAGCGTTCCAGGCAATTCTTCCGCTCAAGGGAAAGATCCTGAATGTCGAGAAGGCCCGTTTCGACAAGATGTTGTCCTCCGCCGAGGTCGGGACGCTGATCACCGCGCTGGGCTGCGGGATCGGGCGAGAAGAGTACAACCCGGACAATCTCCGCTATCACCGAATCATCATCATGACAGACGCCGACGTCGACGGCGCCCACATTCGAACGCTTCTCTTGACCTTCTTTTACCGTCAGATGCCGGAGCTGGTGGAACGCGGCCACATCTTTATCGCCCAGCCGCCGCTCTACAAGATCAAGAAGGGAAAGCAGGAAGAGTATCTGCTCGACGACGCGGCACTGAATCGTGCCATGCTCCAGGCCGCGCTGGACGGCGCCGATCTCCACGTCAATGCGGACACCGTGCCCTTGGCCCGTACCGCGCTCGAAACACTCGCACGGGATTACCAGGTTTTTGTCGGGATCATCAAGCGTCTCTCGACTCGCTACGACGCGGTCTTTCTCGATGAACTGGCTAAGGCGCCACCGCTCGACGATGCGCTTTTGGCAGATGTCGACGCATTCTCTGATTGGCGGAACAACATGGAGCGGCGTCTGAATCAGCTCGAGTCGCTGTCTTTGCACTACCAGCTTCGTCTCACCGATCCGACATCGCTTCGTCCGGGCGCGCTGGAGTTGGTCCGTTTGATCCACGGGATTCCGGAAAGCCGCATCATCCCGTTGGACTTCTTCCACACGGCCGACTACGCGAAGATCCTGGATTACGGCCGAAAGGTCGCCGGCCTGATCGAGCCGGGCGCCTACATCGCACGCGGCGAGCGCCGCAAGGACATCACCGAGTTGGGCGAGGGGATCCGCTGGTTGCTTGCCGAGGCGCAGCGCGGGCACAGCATCCAGCGCTACAAAGGACTTGGCGAGATGAATCCCGACCAGCTCTGGGATACCACCATGAATCCGGAGACTCGGCGCCTGTTGCGGGTGACCATCGAGGATGCCGTGGGTGCCGACCAGATCTTCACTACACTGATGGGAGATCACGTCGAGCCGCGGCGAGAATTCATCGAGCGCAATGCGCTCAATGTCGAGAATCTGGACGTCTAAAGCGCGTCCGGTCCGGGCAATGCGGCGACCGTCGATTCGATCCACTCTTCCGCCGCTGCGTTGATCTCGGCAGCGCTCCGACCCGCGCTCGGGACGGTCGGCCCGATGACCAGGTCGATCGTCCCGGGTGTTTTGAGGATGCTGCGCCTTCCCCAGAAGAAGCCCGCATTGTGCGCGATCGGCACGACCGGCCTGCCACTGCGCTCGGCAAGGACCGCCCCGCCGATGGCGTACGGGTGGCGCAAACCCGGTGCGGTGCGCGTGCCTTCCGGAAAGACGATCACCCAGCGCCCGCTCTGCAGGTTGCGCAGGCCTTCGCGCACCAGCTCCACGATCGCTCGACGCCCCGCAGCCCGGTCGATCGGAATGCAGTGCAGGCGTCTCAAACCTGCTCCGAAGACAGGGATGTGCATCAATTCCTGTTTCAAGACCCAGCTCTGTCGAATCGGCAGTACTGCCCTCAGCGCGAGGATGTCCCATGCCGATTGATGTTTGCTCAGAACAATCGCGTTCTCGACAGGTAACCGTTCCAGTCCACTGATGCGGCAGTGCAGTCCGCAGATCCATTTCAACGCCGCTAGATTGACCTTTGCCCAGCTTCGCGCGAGACGATCGAGACTCTCGTCCGATGCCATCGGACCGACGACGAGAAGAAGGGTGGAGTAGACGATAACCGACCCGATCAGAACGACCTGATACAGCAGCGAACGGGTCAGGGCCAACCCGCGAATCAGAGCGGCATTCAGCCTCTCCCCGAAGGTCGGCCTATTCATGGAGCAGTGCGTCGGCGACGGACGCGAGGTCGGCATAGACGGGTACTCCGGTTAGGGTAGGGGACCCGCACGCCAACGTGTCTTCGCCTTTTCCCGTGCGAACCATCCAGGGGTTGGCCCCGGCAGCCCTTGCCGCCAAAATGTCGCCGAGGGAATCCCCGACAAAGGGCACGCCTGCGAGATTCACCGAGAGTCGACTCCCGATCTCCTCGAGCATGCCGGGTTTGGGTTTACGGCAGCCGCAGCCGTCCTCGGGGCCATGCGGACAGTAGACGATCATCTCGATCCTTCCTCCCTGCTCAGCCAAAAGATCCCGAAGCTTGCGGTGCATGGTATCGAGGTCTGCCGGTGTCAGCAGGCCACGCGCCAAACCAGACTGATTCGTCGCAACGGCGATGCGATAACCTGCGTGGGAGAGCCGCACGATCGCATCGATGCTGCCGGGCAAAGGGATCCACTCGTCGATGGATTTGACGAAATGTTCCGAATCCTCGTTGATGACCCCGTCACGATCCAGAATCACGACCCGATCAACCATCACTTCCGCCCTCGCACACCCAGAAGGATCCGCCTATTGAGTTGACCCATCGATCATTCTTGGAGACGGGAAATATCCGCAACCAGCAGAAACAATCCAGCCAGTGAACGGAGCAGCCGGATACGGTTCTCGCGGATATCCGAATCCTCCGCCATCACCATGACCTGGTCGAAAAAGGCTTCGAGATCGGGTTCGAGATCGGATAGAAGACTCAAGACCCCGACATAGTCACGGGCGTTGGCAAGGGGCACAACCCGCGAGGAAAGTTCTTCGACTCGAACGGCAAGACGGATCTCGGCAGGCTCTTTTAGCAGCTGCCCATTGGCTTCCGGATACACAGAGCCAGCACCGATTTCGATCCCAGCCTTGCTCAAAATGTTGCGGATACGTTTATTTGCCGCTGCAAGGGAGGCGGATCCGCTCATCGATCTGAAGGCCGTCACGGCGGCCAGACGCGCATCGAGATCGGCCGGTATGGTCACACCCGTGTGGAGGACCGCCTCGATCGTATCGGCGGAGACACCTCGCTCGTGGTAGTAACCGCGCAACCGATCGATCACATACGCAAGGGCTGCAGCCTCGACGTCCTTGCTCAAGAGTCCTGCCGGATAGGCGGATGCCGCCGAAGAGATGAGCGCATGCAGGTCGAGCTCCAAGGGGGTCTCGATCAGGATACGCAGCACGCCGATCGACGCACGTCTTAGACCGTAAGGGTCCTTGGCGCCTGTGGGGCGCAGCCCGATGCCGAAGATCCCGACCAGCGTATCGATCCGATCGGCGATCGCCAGGACCCTTCCGCACGGGCTCGCCGGAAGGACATCGCCTGCGAACCTCGGCAGATACTGCTCTTCCATTGCAGCACAGACGCAGGGATCTTCTTTCGCGTGCTCGGCGTAATAACGCCCCATCGTCCCCTGAAGGCCGGGAAACTCGCAGACCATCGAAGTGACTAGGTCGCAGCGCGAGAGCCGAGCGGAGCGGGCAGCGAGATCCGGATCGACACCGATCAAGGACGCAAGATCCCGTGCCAGACTTGCCACTCTGGCGCTCTTCTCGGCGACGGTGCCGAGCCGATCTTGGAAGACGACGGTCTCCAGGCGCTCGGCGTATCCTTCCAACGGCTGCTTGAGATCCTGGGCCCAAAAAAAGGCTGCATCCGCGAAACGAGGACGGATCACGCGTTCGTTGCCTGCACGGATCTGATCCGGGTCTCGGCTCTCGATGTTGGCGACCGTGATGAAGGATGCCTGCAAGGTCCCCGAGGCGTCCTCGACCGGAAAGTATTTCTGGTTCGAGCGCATCGTCTCGATCAGAACCTCGGGGGGAATGGCGAGATACGCCGCGTCGAAGCGGCCCAAAATCGCCTTTGGCCATTCCACCAAGGCCGTGACCTCGTCGAGCAGTGCGTCATCGACCCGCGCGCGCAGCCCATTCGCCGAAGCCAGCGCCTCGACCTGGCTGCGAACCAGATCGCGCCGCCGCTTGAAATCCGGCTCGACGGACCCGCACGAGCGCAGCAGCTCGGCGTATTCCGTCGCTTCAGGTAGGTTGATCGGCTCGGGGTTATGGAAGCGATGTCCGTGAGTGTGGCGACCGGCCTCGATGCCCAGGATGCGGCCCGGTATCGCCTCGGTCCCCAGGATCAAGCAGACCCAGTGGACCGGACGCACGAACTCTTCCAAGCCCTCACCCCAGCGCATCCGTTTGGGAATGGGAAGACGGGCCAGTGCGGCGTCCGTCAACTCGGGCACCAGCGAGGCGGTGAGTGCGCCGGGCACCGTGCTTCGAAATGCCAGCCATTCGCCCTTGTCCGTGACCTCGCGAACGAGTGTATCGATCGGCACCCCGCAAGACCTGGCGAAACCCAAAGCGGCCTTGGTCGGCTGGCCGTCGGGTGCGAACGCGGACCCAACGGCAGGTCCGCGCCGCAGAATCTCTCGATCCGGTTGCCGGGTCAGGATGCCGCGTACCAAAAGGGCCAATCGACGTGGTGAGGCGAAGGGCTCGATCGTCTCGAAGCCAATGCCGGCGCCATCGAGTTGCTCGCGAAAACCCGCGACAAAGGCGTGCGAGAGTGCGAGCAAGGCGGTCGGAGGGAGCTCTTCGGTTCCGATCTCGACCAGAAGGTCACTGGTTGCGTCCACAGTCGTCTCCCGTTAGCGGGTCAGCATCGGGAAGCCGAGGGCCTCCCGACGGTCGTAATAAGCCTGGGCGACGGCTCGCGAAAGGGTGCGTACCCTCAGGATGAAGCGCTGCCGCTCCGTGACCGAGATCGCGCCGCGCGCATCGAGCAGGTTGAAGGTGTGCGATGCCTTCAAGACCTGCTCGTAGGCCGGCAGCGGGAGGCCCTTCTCGACCATGGCGGCACTGGCCGCCTCGCAGGTGTCGAACTGTCTGAACAAGGCGTCGACGTCCGCATGCTCGAAGTTGTAGGCGGATTGCTCGACCTCGTTTTGATGATAGACATCCCCGTAGGTGACAACGCCCGCCTGGGTTTGGCTCCAAATCAGGTCGTAGACGCTCTCGACACCTTGTAGGTACATGGCGATCCGTTCGAGGCCGTAGGTGATCTCGCCGGTCACCGGCCGACAATCGAGTCCTCCCACCTGCTGAAAGTAGGTGAACTGGGTCACCTCCATCCCGTTGAGCCAAACCTCCCAGCCGAGCCCCCAGGCACCCAAGGTCGGTGATTCCCAGTTGTCTTCGACGAATCGGATATCGTGCACGAGCGGATCGATCCCGAGACGGCGCAGCGAGTCGAGGTAGAGATCCTGGATCTCGAGCGGCGAAGGTTTCAGAACGACCTGATATTGGTAGTAATGCTGTAGGCGATTGGGATTCTCGCCGTAACGCCCGTCGGTCGGACGACGCGAGGGTTGGACATAGGCGCTGCGCCAAGGCTCGGGCCCGATGGATCGCAAAAACGTCGCCGGATGAAAGGTTCCTGCGCCTACCTCCATGTCGAGTGGCTGAAGGATGACGCATCCCTGCTCGGCCCAGTAACGCTCGAGGGCAAAAACGAGGCCCTGAAAGGTCGAGACATCCTCGCGATCGAGACTCAAGATCGTACTCCTTCGGCCCAGT
>RZZS01000167.1 GCA_009929775.1 Alphaproteobacteria bacterium | reverse complement strand
TGCTCAAGACCTTCTTCTTCATGTTCGTATTCTTGTGGTTACGGGCGACCTTCCCGCGCTATCGCTACGACCAGATCATGCGTCTGGGTTGGAAGGTATTCATCCCGATCACGATCGTCTGGATCCTCGTGGTGGCGCTTGCGGTGCTCGCCGAGCTGCCCCCTTGGTGGTCCGCCTGACCCGGAGACGACCGATGCTGAAAGCCACACGCGATTATCTTCAAAGCCTCTTGATGGTCGAGCTCTTCAAGGGTTTGAGCCTGACCGGCGCTTATATGTTCAAGCGCAAGTTCACGGTCCAGTATCCGGAGGAGAAGGCCCCGATCTCGCCGCGTTTTCGCGGCCTGCATGCCTTGCGGCGCTATCCCAACGGCGAGGAGCGCTGCATCGCCTGCAAGCTCTGCGAGGCGGTCTGTCCGGCGTTGGCCATCACCATCGAGGCGGAGCCGCGCGAGGACGGATCGCGACGGACAACGCGATACGACATTGACCTCTTCAAGTGCATCTATTGCGGCTTTTGCGAGGAGTCTTGCCCCGTGGACTCGATCGTCGAGACCGGGGTCTACGAGTATCACTTCGAGAATCGCGGCGAGAACATCATGACCAAGGAGAAGCTCCTGGCGATCGGGGATCAATACGAGGCGGACATCGCCGCGGCACGCGCCGCGGATGCGCCTTACCGCTGAGCACGATGGTCGCAGGGAGTACGGCCGGCTGCGCAGGATCGCCCGAGGATACGAGTATGTCATGCGCGGGGTTTCGGGGCTTTCGTCGATCCGCCAGCGGCGCTTCGGGGCTCTATCGATCAGGTGGCAATCAGAGCGCGATCAGGCGCCGATCGGGCACTCAATCGGCGCTCATTCGGCCATTGCGCCTAACCAAGGCATTCGGATGAATCATGGGCTTTGAAAAATTCCTCTTCTATGTCTTCGCGGCCATAACCCTATTCGCTGCAGGGATGGTGATCACGCGTCGCAACCCAGTCCACGCCGTCCTCTATCTGGTGTTGGCCTTCATCAGCAGCGCGGCCCTCTGGATCCTGCTCGAAGCGGAGTTCCTCGGGATCGTGCTGGTTCTGGTCTATGTCGGCGCGGTCATGGTGCTCTTCCTCTTTGTCGTCATGATGCTCGATGTCGATATCGCGACACTGCGCGCGGGCTTTATTCGCTATTTGCCGATCGGTGCGCTGATTGCGGTCGTGCTTGCCCTCGAGATCTTCCTGATCGTCGGGCCGGCCAACTTCGGATTGCAGCAGTTCCCCTCACCCGTGCCGGCGGGCCCCGACGTGAGCAATACCGAAGAGCTTGGACTCCTGCTTTACACCCTCTATGTATATCCGTTCGAGATCGCGGCCGTCATCCTACTTGTTGCCATCGTCGCTGCGATTCGCTTGACCCTGCGTCGTCGGCCGGATACGAAGTATATGGATCCCGCGAAGCAGGTCAGAGTCAAGAAGGGTCCGGACCGGATTCGTATCGTCAAGATGCCTTCCGAGAGTGCCGCGGTTCCGGCCGTCGCCGCCTCGGCCGCACCACAGGAATCGACCGAATGATCGCGCTCTCAGACTATCTGATCCTGGCCGCAGGGCTCTTCATGCTCGCGGTCGCAGGGATCTTCCTGAATCGCAAGAACGTCATCCTGCTGCTGATGTGCATTGAGCTGATGCTGCTCGCGGTGAATATGAACTTCGTCGCCTTTTCCCATTTTCTCGGGGATATGACGGGACAGGTTTTCGTTTTCTTCATCCTGACGGTG
>RZZS01000095.1 GCA_009929775.1 Alphaproteobacteria bacterium | reverse complement strand
GAGCGCACGAACGACAGGAACCGCTCTTGAGGCTCACTGAGCTTTCCCCGGGGCGTCTTCACCTCGACGGCGAGGAATTGCGCGATGGTCTGCCCGACGTGCTCCTGCGTGACGATGACGGGGCGTAACCCGATCAGGTCCGATGATCCCCTGCACAATCCGGCGTGCAATGGCCTGGGGTTGCGGATCAGGATCGAGCCGTCCTTGAGCCGTGTCGCCTCTCCGGTCCATGCCTGTCCGGTGTTGTTGCGCCAGGTCGTGAGTCCGGCTTGCGAGGCTGCGAGCATGACGGCGCTCTGAATGGCCTTCTCGCTCATCGTGCGCCCCTCCACGCCGTTTGCTTGGCTTGCCGTGCCCGATACACATGCTCGGCCCAACGCGGGCTGTAGCCCCTCGCTGCGGCGATCTTGCGAAGGTCATCCAGGGTTGCAGCCTTGGCCTGCTCCCGTTTCGCGGCGAGTCGGGCAGGGTCCGGGGCGATCTCTTGCAGGTCGCCGTCAACCTGCTCGATCCGGCGTGACTTCACCGGGTAGATGAATCCGCAGCTCGGGCACTCCGGAGCCGGCCGATGCACCTCATAACAATGCTCGCATTGCCGGGTCGGGGTCTCGTCGTCTTCCTTCTTGCGCTGCCGACGCGGCTTGGAGTCGAGCGACCATTCACGGTCGTCATCGGGAAGACCATGGCGATGACAATTTCCAACGTGGTCCAGAATGACGGCGCGATCCTTGCCGGGGAACGGTCGCAGGCATCGCCCGACCTGTTGCAGGTAAAGGGCGAGGCTCTGTGTGGGGCGCAGCAGGATGGCCGCGGCGACGATCGGGATGTCGGTCCCTTCGCTGATGATCTCGCAGGACGTGAGCACCTGGAGCGCGCCCGAACCTAGATCCGCGATCCGCTGCGCCCGCGTATCCGGGTCAAGCGTGCCGTCGATGCTGGCGGCTTGGTAGCCTGCGGCCTTGAAGGCTTCGGCCACGCTCTCAGCATGTGCGACCGAGCAACAGAAACCGATTGCCGGGGCGCTGTTACAGTGACGCGCGTAATGCTGTACCGCGTCGCCCGTGATCGCCGGCCGATTCATCGCTGCGGCGAGATCGCCCTTGTTGAAGTCGCCGGCCACGGTGCGGATCCCCGACAGATCCACGGCGCTCGGCGGCGCGTAGACGACGGGCTTGGACAGGTGGCCCAACTGTACCAGCTCTGCGACGGTCGGCCCCATGACCAAGGCGTCGAAGAATCCGCCGGCCAAGGCCCCGAGACCTTGCCCGTCCAGCCTCTCAGGCGTCGCCGTGACACCGAGCACGCGCGCCTCGGGGTAGTGGGCCAGCACGCGCCCATGCCCCGTCGTGCGTGTCGCATGGTGGGCCTCGTCAACCACGATCAAGGTCGGGGTCCACGTCATCCGGTCCAGGCGGCGGACCAGCGTCTGCACCGATGCGACCTGAACGGCTTCGTCGGTCTCGGGAACCCCGGACGCGATGATGCCGTGCGGAACGTCGAATGCGGTCAAGGTCGCGCTCGTCTGGCGGATCAGCTCTTGGCGGTGCACCAGGATCAGGACCTTGTTGCCCTTGCCCGCGGCCTTGCTGGCGACGAAGGAGAATAGGACCGTCTTGCCAGATCCAGTTGGGGCCGTCAGTAACGGTGTCTTGAACCCGGACCGGAAGGCGTCGCGGACATCCCCGAGCATGGCGTCTTGGTAGGGGCGAAGGGTGATGCTCATCTGCCCCCCCTTTCTAGCCAAAAGGGAGTTTTCTCAGTCGAATTCAGGCTCCCAATCCGCGGACCGGACAACCCGGACAACCCTATAGGGTGTTGTCCGTGTCCGTCCGCCCTTTCGCGGCCTTTGGTGGCGGACATTTTCATGATTGTCCGCCCTTGTCCGCCAACCAAGCCCAGTCGTCGAAAATCTCAATGATTCCGTTGGATTGAAGCCCTTTCATGGCACGCCTTAGCGCCCGGTCTTGGCTGTCCGGCTTGTCCGACTCCGATAGCCCGCCAGTGCGCCGAACATGCTCCCTCAGGTCGGGCAGCGGACAAGCGATTTGTCCGGACTTCGGGGGTCTCGGGGCCTCCCAACAAGACCGCGGCGGGAGTCGTTTCAGGCGGGTCATGACCTCGCGCATGGCGACCAGTGCGCGCCCTTCTGACTTCGATACCTTGCACCCCTTGAAGGGCTTATCGACCGGCTCGACGATGCAGCTCGTGACCGGATCGCCGTCCTCGTCGGTGCCGAGCTCTACCACGTCGAGTCTGAATCCGACCGGTGCCGTCTCGGCGCTGTCCTTGGCACGGATCAATGACCACTCCCGATTGTCCGATGCGTCCCGGTTGACCTCGATGAAGGCATCCAGGGCGCCGGACAAACTGGAATGTCCGCGCAGTCCGCGCATGACCTCCTTACCCGAGTGGTGGACCAGCAGGACCAAGCCATTCAGGGCCGTCTGTAGCCTCTTGGCGCCAGCGATGATTCGGCCCATGTCCACGCTCGAATTCTCATCGGCGCCCGGACTGGCGGCGTTCAGGGTGTCGATGATGACGACGCCGGACCCGACGCCCGCGGCCTTGATGACATTCGCCAGGTCCGTCATGTCTTCAGCGAGCAGCAGGGATAGTTGAGCCGTGACGAATCGCAAGCGATCCTTGCCGGTGTCGCCCCGCACCAGGCGATAGGCTTTCCAGCGTTGCGCTAGACCGCCTTCGCCCTCCAGACCGACATAGACGACATGACAGGGTTTTGTCCGGTGTCCGAACCATGTCCGACCCTCGGTGATTGCGGCGGCGGCGTCCATGACCAGAAAGGTTTTCCCGGACTTCGGCGGGCCGTAGACCGCAGCGATCCCGACCGCTGGCAGCACGCCCTTGATGCGGTATTCGGCAGCGGGCCGACTGGCCAGCTCGTCGGGGGTCATCAGGTGGAAGCGGTGCGGCTTGGATTGCTCGGCTTCCGGCTCGGGCTCCGAGTCGTTGACCGGCTTTGCCGCAGCGATCGCTTCATCCAGGGCCTCGAAATTCCCCGACTTAGCGAAGTCGTTGGGGTCTTTCTCGCCGTTGGGACCGCGCTTGAGCTTGGCATGGGTGATGACGGTCATGTCGCGTCCCCCACGATGCAAAGGCGCTCCGGGGCGAAGTGCTGAACAACCGCCTGAACAACTGCATCGAAGTGCGAGCCCATCACGCCGAACGCTGCGGCGTTCCCCTTGTGTCGGTGAAAGACGAGCGACACGGCATCGGCCCATCCCTCGCAGACGTACCAGGGTATGCGACGATTGAGGGTGTTGCCGCAGATGAAGGCGCTGCCCTTGACCGGGCCGAACGTTTGTTTGGCGCCGGCCGCATTGATTGCCTGAACGGCGACCACGGCATCGGTGCGAAGGTCCCGGATCGGGATCAGCACACAATCGACCTCCGTGCCGACCACGCGCCCGGTGACGATGCCGCGGCCGGCTCCGGCGGCGTGGTTGATGCCCTTGCTCAGTGCGTAAGGGTGCGAGCCGACAACCGCGTCAGACCGCTCGGCAGCGGGCCACAGATCGCGGACATAGTTGGCGGTGGATCGCTTCGGCGTCGCCGCTACGGGCTCGGGAGCGGGCCTAGGCGCGGGCGTCGGTGCGGTGCCGTCCAGATCCGGGACACCGAACCAGCGCGCCACGGCAAGGTAGGACTCCGACGCGCTCCAGCCGTTGACGTGAGACAGCAGGGCGAACCCGTCACCGGCTTGTCGCTCGCCCCCGCCTCCACAGATCCAGGTGCCGCGCCCGTCCTTATTGTCGGAGCGGAATCGGTCGGTCCCTCCGCATCCGGGGCAGGGTCCGTGTTTGCCGGTTAGGTACTCGGGGCCGATCCCGAGTCCTATGTGGATCTCGCGCCATCGGCCGTTGGCGGTCGCGGGCAGGACGCGCAACGCCTCTTTGCGGGCGGCGTAGCAGGTGGGGCACAGACGGGCGCCGGGGATAGCGTGCGGTGGCTGGAATGTTGCCCCGCAGGCGGAACAGCCGCGTGACCCGTCCGCGCTCTTGGCGGTCGCTGGTGCTGTGCTAAACTCTTGATTGACGGCCTTCTTGGTCGGTCGGTCGTCGGTCTCTGTAGTACCCGCGGCTCGGTGGTCACTTACCGGGCCGCATTCCGTTTGGGATGGCTGGTTCATTGGTCGCACCCCTATGCCGCTTCGCGCACGGGGGCGGTCTCATGCTTGCGCACCCATTCGGTGATTGCCGCGCGGCGGTAATAGACTCGCGCCCCGATTTTCGTATAGGCGGGTCCAATACGCTCGGCGCGCCAGCGGGCCAGCGTGCGCACCGAGATGTTCAGCTCTTGGGCGGTCTCTGCGTGTGTTGCGTATTCGTCTTTGAACGACATTGAATTGCTCCCGTTGGGCGTTGATGTCCGACGGGTGCAATTAAGCGCGAGGGGGCAGGGTGAGGATCAACGGGTGAGATATTCACCTTTCGACCCTCACCCCTAGTCGAGACTGGCGATTCCTTGCTCGTTCCAGAATTCGCGGATGAATGTGGAAAGCGAGACAGGCTCGTCCGAGTGCCTGCTCTTGAATGCGGGGTATCCCTTCAGCTCTTCATACATCGTCTTGCGGCTCATGCCGTGAATGCTCTTGAGCCGGGGCCATTCTCTGCGCGGGATTGTCTTCGATTCCAGCCAATGCACCAGCGCCTTTTCGCGCTGCTCAAGTGCGCTGCCTCGCTCGGGCTCTTCGGTCTGTAAGGCGTTGCCCTCCGTCGCGGGCTCTACATGCGCGCCTTCATCCTGGTGGTGGCTGCACACCCGTGCCGGGCGAAGCGGCTCTAGGGTGTCCGGGATCATATAGCCTTTTCCGGAGGCCCATTCGACGAAGGCGGCGGGGCTCACCAGTGCGTGTTTTCGCTTGCCGACGAAGGGCAGGGCGCCAGCGTCCAGGGCACGATAGGCTTGCTGGCAAATCTCCCGGATCGGGTCAGGCTCACCTCGCCGCAGGGGTCTCATACCCACGGATGAGATGACGCCCTCGGTTTCGTCAACATCTCCACCCAGCAGGCGGATAACGGCCTCTCGAACGGGCCATGCGTCGTCTTGGATCGGGTTACGCATGGGCGACCTCCCGCGCAAACGGCAGGATGTTGGCCTCGGGCGGGTCGATGATGCCCAGCAGGCGACGCTCCCAGCCTTCCAGGGCCGCGCGGATCTCATGCCGGTACTTGTGCTGGTCATAGACTCCGACGACGCCCTGAGCCGCATGGCCGATGACGCGCTCGGCGATCTCTTGGGGGGTGCCGATTTCCGATAGGCGCGTGCGGCAGGTGCGGCGCAAGTCGTGTGGGGTCCAGTGCCCCCAGTCCGGGGTGTCCCGGTTCCCGAGTGCCTCGCTGTAGCGGGTCAGGGCCTTGGACATGGCCGCGGTCGTGCCGGGCTTGCCTTCGCGAAACTCGAAGACGTAGGGCGACTCGGGCCAGCCGCGGCGCTTGGCGAGCCGCGAGACCTCCGCGCGGGCCTCCGCCAGCAAGGCTAGGGCGGTCTCGGTCAGGTGGACAACATGCCCGGTGCCGGTCTTGCGACGGCTCGCCGGGATCGTCCAGACGGTGCCCTCGATCTCGTCGTGACGCATCCCGATGACTTCCCCGGGGCGTTGCCCGGTGACGAGAATCAGCTTCAAGGCGATGGCCGTCAGTCGGTGAATCCCGCAGGTATCGGCGCCGGCCCAGAAGGCGCGGATCTCGGCATCATCCAAGGTCCGGCCGCGCTTCACGGTCGCCATGCGCTTGTTGATGCGTATGCCTTTGATGCCGTGAGCCGGTGACACCTCGACCATCTCGCGATCCTCAGCGAACGCGAGCAGCAGCTTGATGTAGGTCAGCAGCAGGGCGGCGGCGCGCGGGGCCTCGACGGCGCGGGCTTCCACCAGGGTGATGATGTCGCGTCGCTTGATGGTCCGCACCTTGCGCTTGCCCAGTGCCGGGATCAGGTCGCGATCGAAATAACGGCGGATCTCCGCACCGCTCGCCAACTCCCCGAGTCGAGCCTTATCGAAGGCGTCCACCAGGTCGGATATGGTCGGCTCCGCGCGCTCCTCCCGGCGCGCCCCGAGGGGGTCGGCTCCTGCATCGACACGCTGGCGGATCGCGGTTGCTTCAAGGCGTGCCGAGGTCAAGGTCCAGGTCGGGTACTCGCCGATCGTCTGGATCCGCGCGGCGCCTTCCTTCGTGCGGTAGCGCAGTACGAACGACTTGGAGCCGGTCGCCATGATGCGCACGCCGAACCCCTTGGGCGCGTCACGGTGGTGGTCGAAGACAATCCGCTTGCCGCTCGCCGGGGCGGGCAGGGTGCGAATCATGCGGTCGGTCAGGGCGACCCGCTCGCCCTTCTCGGTCGTCGGTCGGTCGGTCAGTTGGTTGGTCATCAAAACGCCCTCGAATCCGTGCCACACCTTTGCCACACTTCAAAACTGTATTCAGTGGCATCCCTTCGGTAACTGTTGTCAGTTTACGGCAGTGATGGGCATAGTCAAGTCAGGCGGTTAGGAGGTGTGGCACAGACAGGGCAAGGGATCTACGGGGGCGGGGAAAACTGCCTAAGAACCAGGTGGTCGGTGGTTCGAATCCTTCCGGGCGCGCCATAAAATCAACGGCTTAGATCCATCGGGTCTGGGCCGTTTTCTTTTTAGGGCGTTGTCGTTGTCGTCTGGTTGCCGTTCGTCGCCACCCTAGGCTGCCGGATCCGCCACGAACTCAAGCGCACATCTGCGTCCGAACCTTCGACGCTGCATCCCCTCACGATCGCCTGAAGACCTTCAAGCCGCCGTTCGCCCCCCAGGGTATCCGTCGTCAAGGATCCACCCGGAACGTCTCTGCGAGCCCGACAACACGCCTGAACGTCCACCCTGGTGAGGGCTCCCAAACCTCAACCAGTGCGGCACCAATCTTCGTCCCGATGTCCCGACCGAGACAGCCCCCGTCAGCACCGTCGGCCGGATGACTTCAAAAGCCCAACCTTGACGATCCGAAGTCCCGGCGTGCGGCAGATCAGTTTTCCGACCTTTTCCACACTCCAAACGTTGACACGGAAGTATCTTCACCTACGCTACTTTGATGTGGCCCTGTTGCTGCCCACCAGCGGCCACCTCGTCGATCATGATGCATCGATCAAGGACACACGGTTTGGACAGCCAACATTGGTGACAGCCCAGCCGGAAATCGCGTGGTGTAGTGGGTGTACAGGATGCACAAGGAACCAGCGTAAAGGGGGCCGAGCATGAAAATGTAGTTGGAAAAAAGTTAACGGCCGAAGCCTTATAGCAAATTGCTATCTTGAGGTTGAAACTACAGGCGCGTTCTAGAAACACTCCCGGAAGAATCTGATTAAGGTCGACGTTAGAACGACTCGGGTAGAATACGACAGTGACTATGTTGATCGGTATGGTTATCCGAATTATCCGGAAGAATACGGAAAATGAAACGTATTCAGTGAATGTGGCGCGAAGTCTAACTTGAAGTCAGAATGTTATCGAGCATTGCTGAGAGTCGACATGAGGGCGCGCAGTTTATACCTATAAGAGAAATGTCAGGCAGTGATTGCGAATTGTTAATTCCTGGTCATCTGGACTCAGTCGAAAAGTTGACGGTCAGTGCTACGCTTAGAGGTGGACGCAGCCGCTAAGCTTGGTGGCGAAGCGCTTAGATATAAAGCCTCTTAATTTTGAGACCTCGCCTAAGTCATGCGCCCATGGTCAGTCGCAAACCATTGGAGGTCCGTGTGATGAAAAAGTTAGTCAAGTTTCTGTTGGTGACAACGACTCTCAGTTTGCCGCTGGGGGCAGTGGCCGCTCCATGGGCTATCGTGGCTACTCAATTTAATAATACGACAGAATGTGAAGAAGGCTTGGTCGATTGTCGGGATGGTATCTATACCATCGACCTAGGGTACTTGCAGCCAAAAGTCTACGGTCCCTTCCTGCAGGATCAAATAGACCAGGAGAACGACCCACCTACGGTCCCGCCTTCATACTCAACAAGGCAAGTTCTCGACATTGCTGTCCGACCCTGGAGCAAAGAAGTGTTGGTCTCGCTGTTCTATACCAAAGAAATCTTGCGAATCGACGTTGGTAACCCAACTTCGCCAAAGTTGACTGGACGCCTCAAACTGGAGTATGAGACCGGCCTAGTTGACGAATCTGAGCAACCGGTGATCTACTCTCTCTTCGCCGAAGATATATCCATCAGTCCGGACGGCAAGACCGCGGTCATCTCTGACGGTGGCTTTTCACCCTACCTGGCTTTCATTGACCTGAAGCGCTTTAAGCTAACGAACATTCAAAAATTGGAGTACGACAACCTTTTCATCCCCGGAGAAAAGATAGAATACTATGCCCAAGCAAATGCAATTGCTCCGGACAACAAGACCGTACTCTTTGTCGACTATTTCGGATCAGCGATTTACTACGGCAAACTGAATCAATCCCGCGACGCGCTCGTCGGCATCACACGCATATCCTCCTGCTCCCAGCCTGATCTAAGCGATCCAGGGAACTGCCTGGGATTACGCGGATATAGTGTTTTCATTTATCAAACTTAAATCGAGCGAACTTTTATTTCCTGCGTGCTGTCAAAATTGGAAAACGTGATGTGTTAACACGTCAAGCCGA
>RZZS01000026.1 GCA_009929775.1 Alphaproteobacteria bacterium | reverse complement strand
CCGGCACTCATTTTAAGGAGATAGACTATGAGACAAGACGGCTAAAGCCTTTTTCCGCCTGAAGGCGGAGGTTTTGGACCTCAAGTGGGGACAATAAATGTTTACATAATCTTAATCATCGGTTATTGTTGCCTCCTTTATGATTTCGTTGGAAACTTTCGTCGGGAGGGTTGTCTCATGTCGCTTTGGACACGAATCGTGGAAGCAGGTAGAGCGTTGGCGACCGATTTCGCCGAAGCGGGCCAGAAGACCGAACTGGAAATCCAGCGAGAAACCCTGTGCCGGATGACAGTTGGATTTGACCTCTACCCAGGCATCATAGAGCGTATGGAGAAACAAGGCTGGACCTTTCATTACGGAGATAAACCGGCTGAGCTCTTGCTGCAACCAGAAATTTCCGTGCTGAGTGCGTTTTCAGGCGACTTCAGCGCAACGGCCAACTCGTTGCCCGCGAACACTTACACCCGCTTTACGGCTCAAAATGGAGACGACCACCGCGAGGGAAGCTCCGTTTGGTTCCGAGATCTTTGTGATGCCATGGGATATCCACGGGAGGCCATCCCCGACAGCGATATACGCGCGGAATTCAGATCAGATCGGCCGCACCAAATGGTACTGGAGGCATAATGGCTGTGCTGGTCCGGCCTTGCGCCTAACCATTTTCAAGTTCTGCCCCGCTTGCAAGGCAAGGTGATTCGTCCTAGGCTTGGTCATTGGTAACTACGCTCATGACCATGCCCCAGGACCTGATTTCAAGCGCCATCAACGCTCTCCCCAAAAACTCGCCGGCCCAGGCTCGCAAGTTCCTCGAAAGTCTATTTTCGTTCATCGGTGACGACGACCGGGAAATCCTTGATCCCGTAACGCTCGCTCACGTCGCTCTCAAGCACCTGGAGCTTGGCGGAAAGCGTCGCCCGGGAGAAACCGCCATCGCCGTCTACACGCCAAATCTCGACGAGGGTGACTGGGCGATTTGCCGGACGATTGTCGATGTCGCCATCGACGACATGTCGTTTCTGGTTGATTCGGTCGCGGCAGAAGTCAACCGGCATGGGCATTTGATATACATCCTCCTGCACCCGGTCATCGACGGCGTTGCCCATATTCACCTGCAACTTCAGGGCACGATTACGAAAGAAGAAGCAGGCCTGCTCGAAAACGACCTCCGCACGGTCCTCTCCGACGTCCGCCTCGCAACCCGGGACTGGAGAGACATGCTCGGAAAACTCTCGGAAGCAGCGACCCGGGTCGAGACCGGGCCTGCGTCGGTTCCCGAATCGGACCGCGCTGAATACAAGGCTTTCCTTGAATTCATCGGCGATGCCAATTTCACGTTTCTCGGCTATCAGGCATACGATTACGACAGCCGCCAAAAGACTGCCGTCCCCGTAAAGGGATCGGGTCTCGGCCTGCTGAGCGAGGAGCGCGCCGAACCCTACATCTCCGGCGCCGAAGAGGGCCTGCCCGCCAAGGCTCCCGCGAAGACCTCGAAGCCCGTCGGAATCGCCAAGACGAAGAAACGGGCGAACGTCCACCGTTCCGTGCCCATGGACGTCATCAAGGTTCGCCACAGGAACGAGAACGGTATCATCACCGGCGAGGAAGTATTTGTCGGGCTGTTTACCTCCTCCGCCTATTCGCGCAGCGTCTCGACCATCCCGCTGTTCCGGCGGAAGGTCGCGCGGGTGATCGACAGCGCCGGTTTCGCCGAAGCCAGCCACGACCGCCGCGCCCTGCGCCACATTTTGGAGAAATACCCTCGCGACGAGCTGTTCCAGATTGAAACGGAGCGGCTGAAAAAGATCGCCCTCGGCATTCTGCGTTTGCAGGAGCGTCAGAAAATCGCGCTCTACACGCGAAACGACCGGCTCGGGCGTTACGTTTCCTGCCTCGTCTATGTGCCGCGCGACCGCTACGACACCGGCACCCGCCTGCGGTTTCAGCGCATTCTCGAACAGGAGCTGAACGGCGAGTGCAACGCGTTTTATACGTCGCTGGACGATTCCGTGTTCGCGCGCGTTCTGTTCATGATCGACGTCAGCGCCAGGAAACGGGTCGAGTACGACGAACGAGAAATCGAACTCCTGCTCCAGACGGCGGGGCGGACCTGGACCGAGCAACTCGGAGAAGCGCTTTCAAATTCCATCGACAACGAGCGCAAATCAACCCGCCTCGCCTCCCGATACGGACACGCGTTTCCGTCCGGTTACTGCGAAAGTTACCAGCCTTTTCAGGCTGTCTGCGATATTTTCAAGATCGAGGAAGTCCTCGAAACCGGGGAAATTGCACTCGACCTTTACCGGCAGCAGGAGCAGCCGGAAAATCATTTGCGCCTGAAAGTGTACGTGCCGGGGGCCGCCCTGAACCTCTCTGACGCCCTGCCTCTCCTCGAGAACATGGGACTGCGGGTCCTGTCCGAGCTACCGTTCGAGGTGATGCCCGCGGATGCCACCGATGGCGTTTGGATTCACGATTTCGGGCTCGAATTGCGGGTTGTACCCGAAGGTTTTCGGCTGCGCGACATCAAGGACACGTTTGAAGACGCATTGCGGAGGATATGGTACGGATCCGTCGAAAACGACGGCATTAACCGCCTCGTCCTCGCCGGGATCGACTGGCGCGAAACAACCATCATTCGCGCCTACATCCGCTATATGCGCCAGATGCGCATGCCCTACAGCCTGCGCTTCATGGAGCGGACAATCGCGGAAAACCCGAGAATAGCCCGCCTGCTCCTTGACCTGTTCATCGCCTGGCACGATCCTCTCGGAGGCGATCAGAACGAGATCAAGGCCGCAGGCTGCGGCGTGGCCATCGATCACGAACTCGAGAAAGTCGCCTCGCTCGATCAGGACCGAATTCTGCGCACCATCGCGTCGCTCATTGAAGCGACAATGCGCACAAACTTCTTCCAGCCCGACGAACATGGCAACCCGAAACCCTACCTGTCTCTCAAGCTTGACAGCCGGAAGATCGCCGATCTGCCCGAACCGAAACCTTTCATGGAAATTTTCGTCTATTCGCCGCGCGTGGAAGGCGTTCACCTTCGCGGCGACCGAATCGCCCGGGGCGGCCTGCGATGGTCCGACCGGCACGAGGATTTCCGCACCGAAGTGCTCGGCCTGATGAAAGCGCAAATGGTCAAGAACGCAGTCATCATTCCGATGGGCGCCAAAGGCGGATTCGTCGCCAAACAGCCGCCGAAGGAAAGCGGGCGTGAAGCGGTTCAGGCCGAAGGCATCGAATGCTACAAGCTCTTCATCAGCGGCTTGCTCGACATCACCGACAACCGCGTTGGCGACCGTATCGTCCCGCCCAGAAACGTTGTACGCCGGGACGAGGACGACCCCTATCTTGTCGTAGCAGCCGACAAGGGCACGGCAACCTTCTCCGACATCGCCAACACGCTCTCGCACCAGTACGGATTTTGGCTTGGCGACGCGTTCGCCTCGGGCGGCTCGACCGGCTACGACCACAAGGCGATGGGCATTACGGCGCGCGGCGCGTGGGAATCGGTCAAGCGCCACTTTCGTGAAGTCGGCCACGACACGCAAACACAGCCTTTCGACGTCATCGGTGTCGGCGATATGAGCGGCGACGTCTTCGGCAACGGCATGCTCCTCTCGGAACACATCCGTCTCGTGGGCGCATTCAATCACCTCCACATCGTCTGCGACCCGACCCCGGACCCGGCGAAAACCTTCAAGGAGCGTTTGCGGCTGTTCACGGAAGTCAAAGGCTGGGATGCCTATAACACGAAACTGCTCTCCAGAGGCGGGCGCATCTACGCCCGCTCCGAAAAGAGCCTGCTGCTTACGCCTGAAATCAAGGAACGCTTCGGCCTTGCCCGCGACCGCGTCACGCCCATCGAACTGATCCGGGCCCTGCTGAAGGCAAAGACCGATCTGCTCTGGTTCGGCGGCATCGGCACTTACATCAAGGCCGGCAGCGAGTCGCATGCCGATGTCGGCGATAAAGCCAACGACTCCTTGCGAATCAACGCCGACGAGGTGAACGCCAAAGTCATCGGCGAAGGCGCGAACCTCGCGATCACACAACTCGGGCGCATCGAGTTCGCTCTGCACGGTGGAGCGATTAACACCGACTTCATCGACAATTCCGGCGGCGTCGACACGTCTGACCACGAAGTGAACATCAAGATCCTCCTGAACGCCGTCATGGCCAACAAGGAGCACAGGCTTTCCGTCGGCGCCCGTAATAATCTGCTGGAGAAAATGGCGGACGAGGTCGCCCAAATGGTTCTGCGCAACAACTACCAGCAGGCTATGGCTCTTTCGCTGACTGAAATGCAGTCGACGGAACACTTCGCCATTCAGACGGAATTTATTCGCGACCTTGAACGGGAGCAGGGTGTAAAACGCGCGCTCGAAGGCCTGCCGGACGAGGAGGAAATCAAGAAGCGCCGACAGGCCGGTAAAGGCCTTACCCGGCCCGAACTTGCGGTACTGCTGTCGTACGCGAAAATAACATTCACGAAAGACCTGATGGCGAGCACGATCCCGGACAATCCGGACATGATCGGCTGGCTTTACGAATACTTCCCCGAGCGCCTTCGCGGCAAGTATGCACAGGAGATCGCCGCCCACCGCCTGCACCGCGAGATCATCTCGACCGTCCTGGCCAACGGGCTCGTCAATCGTCTCGGGCCGACGTTCGTCAAATCGACGATGATCCGTACCGGCGCGACGTGCGAGGAAGTTGCCAAGGCCTATATCATCACCCGCGAGGCGTTCGATTTGCGCGCAATCTGGGACGAAATCGAGATTCTGGACGCCTCCGTACCGGCGAAAGTCCAGCTTCGGGCGTTGCGGGATGTCATGCATCTCACCCAGACGGGCATAAAATGGCTCCTGACTCGGATGGGCCGGGACCTCGACATCTCCAACGACACGCCCATTTTCCGCGAAGGACTCGGCGCAATCCAGGACAACATCGACGCCCTCGTCACCGAAGACACGCGGGACGCCATCCGCCTGCGTACCAGCGAAGGCGTAAGCGACGGCCTTGCCGAACCGCTCGCCCGCCGCATTGCGATGCTTCCAGCCATGGCTTCCGCTTTCGACATCATCCGTATCGCAAGCGAAAACAACACCGACATTGCGCTGACCGCCCGCACTTATTTCGAGCTTGGCGAACTTTTCCACATCGACTGGCTGCGCCGCAAGGCCCGCACCATGCATGCCGACGACCGATGGACCTCGGACGCCTTAAGCGCCATGATCGACCAGCTCTATACCTGTCAGGCCGGACTGACAATCCGCATCCTGCACGATACCGACATGGACGACATGACGGACGGCAGCATCGTGCGCAAGTGGCTCGACGGCCACCAGCATCAGGCAAAGCAGATCGAACCCCTCTTCGCCGAAATGCGCCGCGCAGCCAGCATCGACCTTTCGATGCTGATTATCGCCGAACAGAGGCTAAGAGCTTTGTACGGAGGGTAGGTACGGATCCCTGTCTTCTGTATCTGCCTTTCGGCCATCCTGACGCCGCGTATCGGAACGGACGAACAGGCCTTTCAGTTCTGAGTTCAAAGATCGTCGTTAAAACAGCCGCCCCAGCACCGCTCCGACGAAGACGATCAGACCGAAATCGCGCGCGGCCTTAAATCGCCGCAACGAATCCCGCGGGTCGTCCATAGCCCAGTCCGTGACCTGCCGGTAATGGTGTGCCGCCGCCGGGACAAGGGCGAGAAAATAGAGAATTCCTGCACCTCCCGCCAGCCCGGCGAGCGCGAGCAGGAAAAAACTTACACCATAAAAACCCGCCACCCACTGCCTGCTTTCACTGCCAAAGAGACGGGCAGTCGACTTCACGCCGACCAGCGCATCGTCTTCCTTGTCCTGGTGCGCGTAGATCGTGTCATACCCGAGCGTCCAGAAGAACCCGGCCGCATAGAGCAGCAAGGCCGCTGGCTCAAGGACATCTTTCATCGCGCTCCAGCCCATGAGCGCGCCGAAATTGAATGTCAGGCCAAGAAACGCCTGCGGCCACCACGTCCACCGTTTCATCAAGGGATAGAGAACGATCAACGGAAGAGAGAGGAAACCAAGCAATATCGTCACAAGCTCGAACTGGAGCAGAATAACCAGTCCGAACAGGAAAAGAGCAAGCAAAAGCCCTGCCGCCTGCCACGGCTTGATCGCCCCGCTTGCAAGCGGGCGCGTACGAGTGCGCTCGACAGCCCGGTCGAACCGAACATCCCAGAGATCATTGACGATGCAACCCGCCCCGCGCATGATGACCGCACCAAGGGCGAACAACGCAACGGCCTTTAGAAAGCCGGTATCGAGAAACGGCCGGTCGCCGGATGCCATTGCAATCGACCAGAGCCCCGGAAGCAGCAAAAGCCAGATTCCGATCGGCCGGTCGAGCCGCATCAGGAGGGCATAGGGCCGCGCGGCCTCGGGCAACATTGCAATCAGCTTGTTTTGCTTGATATCCGTATGGGACATTGCCAGACTTCTCCCCATGGAATGCGATGCAGCAAGGAAACTCCCCCGGCTCTATGTTAACGCGGACCTTGCCGAAGGGCAGGCCGTCGCGCTGGAGGGCGCACAGGCACATTATCTCAGAACCGTCCTGCGGCGACAAGACGGCGATGGTGTGCGCCTGTTTAACGCGCGCCACGGTGAATGGACCGCACGGCTGGAAGGACTTGCGAGGAAAGGCGGTGCCGCCGTACCGGACATCCGCATCCGGGAACAACCGACCCTTGCCCGGCGCGTTCACCTGCTTTTCGCCCCGATCAAAAAGACGCGCATGGATTTCCTGATCGAAAAGGTCGTAGAACTCGGTGCAACGGACCTGCATCCGGTTCTCACGCACAACACGGAAGTCCGGAAAGTCAACGAGGAGCGCCTGCGCCAGCAGATCATCGAGGCTGCCGAACAATGCGAGCGCCTCGACATCCCGGCGCTGCACACACTCACGGATTTGCACGACAAAATCGTGAACTGGCGCGACGAGCCGGTTTTTGCCTGTCTCGAGCGAACGCAAGCGCCTGCCCTTGGGGACGCCCTCAGGGAAGGACCAAGCCCGGCGCTTCTGATCGGCCCCGAAGGCGGTTTTACAAAGGAAGAAACCGCCTTCCTCGCGGATCGCTGCGCGCCCGTCTCGCTGGGTCCGAACATACTTCGCTCAGAAACTGCGGCGTTGAAGGCTCTGGCGTTGCTTTCCTGAATTCTCCGCCACAGAAAATGTTGACATTCGCAACAAAACTCTTTACGCAATTCACACTTATGGAAAGGGTGTGTAATGGGCGCATTTAACGCCGGACATAGAGAGCCGATCAAAAGCCGTGACTGGCTGTTAGGGCAGCTTGACGGACAGGGACGATACACCGAACTTCTGGCTGGCGGCGAGCAAGAGGTGTTTTTACTCGATAGTAGCGGCATTCTCATCGAAGACGCCCGTCACCAGGCGCTCAGGAGCAAGGCCGAGAGTGTCGGCGTCTCTGTCAAACCCGAGCCAGGGGCCTTCCAGGGGGAGGTCAACACCCGCGCTTGCAGCATTGCTGACTTGCATGCGGTTGCTTCCGACGTCCAGAACCAGATCGCAACGGTGATCGACACCGGCGCGGAAATGGGGATCATCCTCTCTCCTTTCTCGATCGTTCCGATGGCCAGGCCCTCTGAGTGTCGCAGCAAGCTGATTATACCGGACCCGAACGACCCGACACACTACAGCCACCGGCCAACGGTAATGCTAAAGGCGTTTATGACCCATATGGGCGAGGAAGCCGCCAACTACCCGGTGGTCAACATCTGTAACCATTTTACACATGGCATATCGGACCGGCGGCACTTTCTCGAAATGGCGCGGCTCAATCAGGCTCTCGCCGCCGCGGATTTCCTTCTGACCGAAAACCGGACCCGGTTTCAGCGTGGAAGCGACAAGCGCATAAACATTCACACCGGAATTTTCGACCGTGCAATGCTAAATGTGCGGACACCGCATAACCACGGGGTCCGGCGGGGCCTCTCACCTGATTTTCTCTTTGCCAGCAATCAGGACGAGTTTTTCGAGCGATATGTCGACATGATCCTTCACGCCCGGATGGTTGCCTTCTATGACCACAACGATGCTTTCAAGCCGGCACCACCAGGAAAGTTTATTACTGCGCAACGCATGCAGGGACTCGGCCCGGAGACGATGAGCCAGTTCGAGATGTCCATGTCACAGTTCTGGTGGCGTTTTAAGTTCAAGAACACCGAATCCGGAATGCTTATGGAACACCGTGACTTCGATGCCAGTCCCGGCTCTGCTGCTTATACAGCGCTCGTCTGGGGCATGCTCGGACTGGACGATGAGGCCCGGCGGAGCATGATTAAACGGCTGGACGAAAAATATGGCATTCCGATCATGCGGCAACCCGACAAGGCGGAACAGATTATCCGCCGGAATATGGTTGCCGCCCTCCATCGCGGCGACCCCGCCCGGCACGGAACGGATCGCCACCTGCTTTCCCCGTTTGGAAGCCGAAACCATACCGTTCTTGACTTCCTGCGACAGGATCTTCTGCCAATGCTGGAAGACTATTATCAGAACCGACCGGAGGCCGCGATGCTGGACAATCTTCGTCTCATGGCGGACGCGGGGTACAACGAGGCCCAGCTTTGGCATGACAATTTGCTGACGCAAGACCATATGTCGGGATTCATGAGAGAGATGGCTCAAAGTCCCGCCACAATGCGGAGGGCCTTTGCAACCGGCACAAGCTGGACGTCCATGGCCGCCGGGGGCGATCTTCCAGGAATTGCCATTCGCAAACCCGTTGGCTCCCGCCTCGTTGCCGGAACGGAGATTTCCTGTTCCGGGAATGTCGTTCCCTTGAACTTAAAATCTCCCGCCGACTCATCTTCCCGCGGCTCCGAGGTTGGGTCCTCGGCTCCCGCACCAGCTTTTGCAACAGGGCCGGCATAGCAAGCCGCTCCTGTCTCGTCGCCAGCGACGGTTTTCCGCCGCAGCAGCATTTGGAGAAAACGCGGCTTGCCTGTATTCTGTTCGGGTTAACCCGTATCGAGAGCCGAGCCCTTGCCCTTTTGGCCTGCCATTGTTGATACGATTCAGTCCTCGCTGTTCCTGCAACTGGCGGCGATTTTGATTATTGCGGGCGTCTTCGGTTTCATCGCGCTCAAACTGCGCCAGCCGCTGATCGTGGCCTTCATCGGGATCGGCATTCTCGTCAGCCCGAGCGGAATCGGCCTTGTGCCCGAAGACGCGGCGGGACCGATCGACGCGCTGGCCCAGCTCGGCATCGCGCTGCTTTTGTTCATGGTGGGGCTGAAGCTCGACCTGAAGCTCATTCGCACGCTCGGACCCGTCGCGCTGGTCTCCGGCCTCTCGCAGGTCGCGTTGACCGTGGCGTTCGGCGCGGGGCTCGCGCTCTGGCTCGGGTACAGCCTGCAGGTCGCCTTCCTGCTCGGGGTCGCGCTGTCCTTTTCCAGCACGATTATCGTCGTCAAACTTCTCTCGGATCAGCGCGCCATCGATTCGCTTTACGGCAAGATCGCGCTCGGAATCCTCATCATTCAGGACATCGTCGTGATCCTCTCGATGGTGGCCATGGCCGGTTTCAGTTCAGGAACGGAGGCGGGAACCGCGGACACGCTTTCGGCAGGCGCCCTTGGAGCGATCCTCGTGAAGGTCCTCGCTTTCGTAGTCGTCACGGGTCTGTTCATCCGCTACGCCGCCGATCCTCTTACGAAGACGCTCTCGCGCTCTTCCGAACTGACCGTTATTTTCGCTATCGGCCTCACGGCGACATTCGCGGGCGTGGCCTACCAGCTCGACCTCTCCAAGGAACTCGGCGGCTTGCTCGCCGGCGTGGCGCTCGCCTCGACGCCGATCCGCGAAGAACTCGTCTCCCGACTTGCGCCGGTGAGAGACTTTCTGCTGCTGTTTTTTTTCGTCAATCTCGGCGCGCATCTGGACCTTGGCATGATAGGCGACCAGGTCGGAAACGCCCTGATTTTCTCGGCCTTCGTGCTGGTCGGCAAGCCGGTCATCATCATGGGGCTTACCATCGCCCTCGGCTACCGCGCGCGCACAAGCTTCATGGCGGGCCTCACACTCAGCCAGATCAGCGAGTTCTCCCTTATTTTCATCGCCATGGCCATGACCACGGGACTCGTGCCGCAGGAAATTGCCGGGTTGATTACCCTTGTGGGCCTTGTGACCTTCGCTCTGTCGACCTACGGGATTATGTACGGGGGTAATATCTACTTCCTGCTGGAAAAGCGCTTCAAGCACATTCACCTGCCGATCCCGCGCCGATATGAAGAACTTATTCAGGACGCACGCGTCCAGAAAGATTACGACGTCGTCGTCATCGGTCTCGGCCGCTACGGCCTGTCCATCGCGCAGCAGTTCAAAAATCGCGGCTTCAAAGTCCTCGGCGTCGACTTCGACCCGCTCGCCATAAAAAACGCCCAGCGCCTCGGCGTCTCGGCGATTTACGGCGACGCCTCCAATCCCGACCTGACGGAAATGTTGCCAATTTCCAAGACCTCGGCAATCATCTGCGCCTTCCCTCATTACAGCGCCGGGCCGCTGACCGCCGACATCCGGCAGATGCTGTCCAAAGGACTGCGCCAAAGGGGTTACGACGGGATGATCGTGGCAACGTCGCTTGCCCGCGAGCACGAAGCCGACCTGATTCACCACGGCATCGACCTCGTCCTGAGCCCCTTTTACGACGCTGCCATTCGAGCGGCCGAGCAAATTCAGCTCATGATCGACCGCCACCGTCACGGCTGATCTGTTCCGTTACACACGCGAAAAAATCAGGGCAGGGGAACGTGATTCCCCGCAACACCCGCGTCGTAATCAATCCCGTTCTTCTCGGCCTGCCAGGCGGACCGGTGCTCGGCAAGGGCTTCATTACGCGGTTCCTGATAGCGGTGGCGCCGGTCGTCGAGCTTGCCACGCGACTCTCTGAATTCGCTGTGGTACTCGAGCCGCCTCGGATAGATGTTATAGTAGCTGGATACAGGGTCGACAGCGCCCCATTGCTCCTGCGCACCGGCGGGCCACGAAACCGCCGACAGGGAAAGAACAACCGCAAAAACTGTGAATACGCGCATGGAAACCCCCGCGAGCAAGGAGAAGAGTCACCCCCCATGATAACAGCATTGCCGCGTCAATGGAAAGCCCGTCAGGCAGCGAAGGCGTAAACCGGAAAAACCTGATGCCGCGATGGGCGGGACGCTGGCACCGAATGGCCAGTCCCGGCCTCGGCGCCGAAGCTGCGACGCAGGTCCGGAGGGGCGGAGGTAACGTCGATCCCTGAAACCTTGCCGTTAAAGAGAACGGCCACCGGGCGTTTGCCCGCCGTATCGACCCGTTCTCTCATCTCGTCGCGCAGTTCGCGCAGTTCGTTCCGATAGGACGGATACATCCCTTTTTTGAGCGCCCTTTCCAGATCGTCAAGAGCCGTGCCGGGCATTCCGCCATCCGCCAGATACCGGCATGTCCGGCAAAAGGTTTCAAAACGGGCGTGCTGCAACGATATTCCCGGTTTCACCGCTTCTCCCCGGTCGAAACGGATCTCCGCTTCAAGGGAACGAAAGCTTCGCGGGGATGTCACATCCGCTGCACATGCCGAAAACTCACACACTCTGTTACTCTCGAGTCCCATTTGTTCGGTCTTTTTGGTTTACGCATCGTTTTTTTGTATGGAAAGATTTTTAGCATCGGCAACCGGCAAAAAACAACGATCCGCAATAAGCCGCTGATTCGACGGATAAAAGCTGAAATATTTTGATGGCAATGACGGCGCAAAAAAGGCGATCGCGGCGAAACAATGGCTTTGAGAACGCAGACAGACCGCTCGCTACCGGGGATAAACGTCTGTCACCCGTGACACCGGGCTAGCTGCGGCAAGGAAACGCAAGCGCCACGGCCTCTACAGCCGCCATGCTGGCCGGGACATCCGCGCGAGGCGGATATTTCTGAAGGTGTTCCATATAAATTTCCGTAAGCTGCTGGCTGCGAACTTTTCCGTGCTCACACGCCGTCATTCGGTAAAGCGGATGGTCCAGCAACAGTTCGGCGACCGCCGTCATGTAGCCGGCGCAATAACCTGCATCAACATCGTACTTCCCATGGCAGAAATTGAGAAGATCCCGACCAGCCAAATGACTCTCAGGCGCGGAAATTTCTATTCCCTGCTGGGCAAACGCGCCGAGCGTACTTCCCAGAATAAAAAAGAAGGCAAGAACTGCAATGCGCATGGAAATCCACTCTCTTCCAAAGTAACTTCATTTATAAAGCGTCAATGAAGGATTGCGGCAATGGCGGTTCTGTTTCGTCCCTTTTTTCCTGTTGATAAAAGCCATTGGGCTCCCGTACTGGCGGAAACTCTCGCGGATCTGGACTTTCGGGTTTTTCCGGATGTCGGCAACCCGGAGGACATTCGTTATTACATAACATGGAATCTATACAAGGGAGACCGAATCGCCTGGCCCAATCTGAAGGCCGTCCTGTCGATGCGCGCGGGATCAGACTGGTACATCGGCCATCCCGAGGCGCCCGTCAATGCGTCTTTCGTTCGCATGATCGACCCCGGTCTGACCTGCAGCATGCGCGAGTACGTTGCGGCTTATGTGCTGCGCCTGCACCGAGAGCTCGGAAGCATCGAACGGAATTTCGCGACGATGGGAAACTGGAATGTCCTTGTCCCGAAGCTCGCAAGCGAACGGTCGGTGGGGTTCATGGGCATTGGTCACCTGGGCATG
The DNA here is from genome assembly GCA_009929775.1 of Alphaproteobacteria bacterium. Classification (GTDB taxonomy): domain Bacteria; phylum Pseudomonadota; class Alphaproteobacteria; order Micavibrionales; family Micavibrionaceae; genus RZZS01. Next base: position 21,372 of record RZZS01000026.1, on the reverse strand, counting down.
GCTTGCGCGGACGCTCTGAAGCCCTTCGGATTTCAGCTGAGGGGATGGAGCCGGTCGCCTAAAAACCTGACAGGGATCGAGACATTCAGCGGCGACAACGATCTGGATGCCTTTCTTGCAGGCACTGAAATCCTCGTCTGCCTTCTGCCACTTACCCCGGGCACGCAAGACATTCTGGATCGGCAAACGCTGTGCCGCCTGCCCAAGGGAGCCGCCCTCGTCAATGTCGCGCGCGGGAAACATCTGGTCGAAAACGACCTTGTCGCCCTTCTTGACAGCGGCCACCTGAGCCACGCCGTCCTCGACGTCTTTCGCGAGGAACCTCTTCCGGATGGCCACCCGTTCCGTACGCACCCAAAGATTACCGCGACGCCGCACATCGCTGCAGTAACCATGCCTCATACGGGTTCGAAAAAACTGCGGGAAACGATCGACCTGCTGGAACGTGGAGGAACTCCCGAAGGGCTCCTCCACCCGGACCGGGATTACTGAATGAAGATCAATGCACGGCGACCTCGTCCAGCGAGCCGCTCACGAGACGGACGCCTCCCGCCATGGACGCAAACTGCTGGTTCAGGTTCTTCATTCTATCCTTGAATGTGGCCAGTTCCGTGCCTGTCAACGTCGATCCTTGCGGGAGCTTCAACGTTGCCGGGTTTACGTGGTTTCCGTCATGGAGCACCTCATAATGCAGGTGCGGACCGGTCGAACGACCCGTTGTGCCGACATAGCCGATGACCTGACCCTGCTTGACGCGGACGCCGGGCGCAATGCCTTTGGCAAGACGGCTTTGGTGCGCGTAGGCGGTCTTAAGGGACGAATTGTGCCGGATGCGCGTGTAGATGCCGTAGGAGCTCCAGCGCCCCGCCTTCTCGATCACGCCATCACCCGCCGCGTAAATGGGCGTGCCGGTCGGCGCAGCGAAGTCCTGCCCCTTGTGCAACTTGTTATATCCGAGAACCGGATGCTTGCGCATGCCGTAACCTGAAGAAAGGCGCGCGCCATCTATTGGGGTTTTCATCAGCGCCTTGCGAACGCTGCGACCGTTTGGCTCAAAATAGTCGACATCGCCGTTCTTCATCGTATAGCGGTAGACGGGAATCGCCTTTCCGCCAACGCTCAGCGAAGCGTACAGAACATCGCCGTAGCGCGCGAATTCGCCATCCTCGGTCACGTAAGTTTCGTACAAAACCTCAAGTCGGTCGCCCGCGCGAATGTCCCGCTGGAAATCGACGTCCCATGAATATATCCGTATGGCCTCGGCAATGACGGCCGACGGAATACCGGCCTTGGCCGCGGAGCCATAAAGAGAAACCTCGATGTCCGCCACCTGCGCCTGCAAACGCGGATGAACGTCTTTCTCCTCGATCCCCGAGCGGTAGGCATCCCCATCCGGCGTAACGACAACCGCACGCACCGGATCGAGGACAACCCGCATCTCGGAAAATTCATAACCGTCAGTCCTTTCCGACGGATCAAAACGAACGGATATCTTCTGTCCGGGACGAATCTTGCGCGGATCGAGATGGGGTTCCATCGCCTTGATTACCGCGAAGGTTTCCGTGCTCGACAAACCGGCCTTCTGAAGCACGACCGAAACCGCATCGCCTTTGCCAATTTCGACGTTTTTCACTTTCGGCTTCGGCGGCTCGTCAAAATCCGGAACAGCCTGATAGGCCGCCGGTATCAGCGGCTCCGCCTTTCTCAACGCGGCGCGAGATTCCTCGTCGAGCCGCCCAACGCTCAGCCGGGCCGAGACCCCTCCCGCCCCCGGCTCGATCCGGGCGAGCAGATGACTGCGGCTCGTCGAACCCAGAACCCCTTTATCGGAAACGACATGCGGCGATGCGCCCGCCGGATGATTTCCGAACTGCGGAAGGACCGACACCGACATCACCAGGGCCGCCAGCGGCGCCGCGACGTACCGGAGACGAAGGCCTTCAGAACGCGTCAGGAAATACCTGCGGCGTACACGCATAAACCGACCGAGCACATCCGCAGCCTTCCCGCTCCCCCGAAGGTAAAGAGCTTTAAAGGTCTCCAGGCGCAATCGCGATATATGTGTTTTCCGTTGCACAGAAAAGGCCATATTCATTGATTCAGAGCCGCCGTTGCGACGACGCCAGCCTCACCCGAACTGCGTATCCAGTGACTGCAATGTCTGCTCCAGATACTCCTTGGGCTCTCCCAGCTTCCGGTTGGTATCAACAATCACGAAAATACCGAGAATGAGGAACACGAGAACATCGAGCGGCCCGCTCTCTGGGCCGCTGCTTATGGCGCCGGGAAGGAGACCAACGAGAAGGAACAGAAGAAAGAAGAACGTATAGAACAGGGACAACGACTTCGCGATACGCGTATAACCAGAGATGAGCACCTTCGCGACCCCGTCTTCCATCGCGATTTCGACGTCGAAATCGACCCGCGCATGGCGAGTGATGCTCGCAGGAGTCCCCGTCGTGCCCTTTATATTGAATTTCTCATCGCCTTCCGAAAGCGACTCGATCTCGATCGTTTTTTCAAGCCGCTCAAGCAGCGACTTCCGGATCTCCGCCGCGCCCGCCTTTTGACCGAGCACGATTTTCCGCGATACTTCAATGTGTTTCATTGTGATCCCCATCTGGTTTTTCTATAGTCCACATTCTTTGGTTATCGCGTCGTGGGCAGCGGAAGACCCCGAGAGGCTGTATGAATCCGTTGTCGGCGTCCCACGCTTCGACGTACCCGTAACGACCATTGTCGACCCGGCGCGAATAGCCTTCGCGAGAGCGTCGTCGGTTTCGGCATCGGGAGCCCACGCTGTTTCGCCCTGCGTAAAAAGGGTAAACCGCTCGGAGCCAATCTGGATGGTCACATCGCTTGCCGGCTTGTACTCGTACCCGGTGATGTAACTGAAAACGTTTTTCGTTCCTTCCGCCGGGCGATGTGTGATCAGCGCATATATGTCGCCCCGACGCGTGTAATCGCCCTCGGCTTTCCGGGGCTGGCTGGCCATGTAACAAACCTTGTTGCCTCCTTCCGAAAACGTGTAGGCGGACCATTCGCCATACGTTCCTATCGGCTTCGGATCAGCGGCGAAGGCCGTTCCCGCGCAAGCAAGGGCCAGAAGGAGAATACCAGGAAGTCGTGTAAGTCGGAGCATAAGCCTACCTTATGTTTCGATTCGAATGTCGGGTCATATTGAACAGATGCTAACTCGGTAAGCTAGACGATGCGCCCGGAACGGACAAAGAGAAAAGATGATCCATGCATAAGATTCATGCGTATATCTACTGTCAGCTTCAGAATATCAGGTTTTCTGAAGTCACGGAAGGAGGGAATTGCCTTTACGGGTGCGACCGCGACCTGCCAGAATGACAAAGAAAAATACTTCGGGGTCAGGAAACGAACCGGCGCTGGCATGCAAGCAGGAACGCGACATCGGGATACACCGGTTCCCAGACGCTTTGAGGATATGCTCGCGCGCATCGCCAGAGATGGCGACCACCAGGCGTTCGTCGAGCTGTTCCGGTATTTTGCTCCGCGGGTGAAATCCTATCTCATGAAAGCGGGCCTTTCGGAACCAGTCGCCGACGATCTCGCGCAGGACGTAATGCTGACCGTCTGGCGGAAAGCCTCCTCCTTCAATCCGGCCCTTTCCGCAGCGAGCACGTGGATATTCACAATCGCCCGCAACAAGCGGACCGATTTTTTTCGTAAGACCGCCTGCCCCGAATTCGACACGCCTGAGGCTGTGTCCGTTCCGGATTCCGCGGAATCCCCCGCCGAAGCCCATGCGCGCATCGAGGAATCCCGGGCGCTTGCCGGAGCTATAAAAGCCCTGCCTCCGGAGCAGGCGGACATTTTGTCGAAAGCGTTTTTCGATAACAAGACCCATCAGGAAATCGCCGACGAAGAACGAATTCCGCTCGGCACCGTCAAGTCGCGGATCCGAATTGCCCTTGAAAAGCTGAGAAAACAGCACCAGGTGAGCGAACTATGGAAGTAGCAGCAGAAACAATATCCGGTCGCCACGCCGACCTCCTTCTTGATTACGCGCGGGGTTCGCTCGACACAGCGCTGTCCATTCTGGCCGAATCGTTTCTGGTGTACTCCGCGGAAGCGCGTGCGTGCGTTTGCGGGCTTGAAGCGGTCGGCGGCGTTCTGGTCGAAACGATATGCGAGCCGGTGGAGATGCGGGAGAACAGTCTCGACAACGTCCTGGACCGGATCGGCGCGATCAGGGAATACGACCGGCCCCCGGTCGCACATCCCGCCGACCTCGGAGGCGACCTTTCACTCCCGTCTCCAGTCCGCCCGATTCTGCCGCCCCTGAAAAGAGGAGAGGATTTCTGGCGTCGTTCCGGTGACACCCTCGTGTGCCGCCTTTCCGTTCCCGGCGAGAGCTCCCTCCATCTTCTGAAAATGGCGCCCGGAACCCGCTCGGCAACCCGCGCGCACAACGACGTTGCGTTCGTTCTCGTCCTCGAGGGCGGTTTCGTTGACGAGTTCGCAGCCTACGGACCCGGCGACCTCGCGATATACGACCGTGTTCGCCATACGCTCCTCGCGCACAGTGAAACCGGCTGCCTGTGCCTTGTCGCCAAAACCGCGGGACCACATCCCTGAGAGCGCAGGAGCGAAAAAAGTCCCGGATGCACAAATCCCGCGGACAGGCCGCGGGATGAACTTAAAATTTTGTACCGCTTCGTGAAGCACCCTGCTACCGCCGGACGACGCGCTCCAGCCGCCCCAGCGCGTCCAGCAATTTCGGCTCGGACACCGCGAAACACATGCGAACGTAACCGCAGGCTTCCTTGCCGAAAGCGCACCCGGGCGCAAGGCACAGTCCCGCCTCATCGATCAATCGCCGACACAGGTTGAAACAGCTTTCTTCGCCTTCGACCCGGAAGAAGGCGTAAAAGGTCGCGTCCGGCGGCGTGGAGACGATGTTGCCCCATTGCGCAAAACGGTCGTAAACGATATCGCGGGCCTGACGGTACCAGGCCATCTGGGAGGACAGAAACGCCTCGCCGTTCCGCAGGGCCTGCATGCCTGCGAATTGCGAGAAAGCCTGCGGGCAAAGGTAGTCGTACAGCACAAGATCGTAAATGCGCTTCTCGGCTTCCTCCGGAACGACCATCCAGCCCATGCGCCAGCCGGTCATCGCCCAGTTCTTGGAAAAACTGTTGATGACGATCAGCCGGTCGTCCGGATCGGCGACATCAAGGAAACTCGGAGCGCGCCTGATCCCGTATGCCATACGTCCGTACACCTCGTCCGAAATGACCCAGATGCCGCGCTCGCGCGCGAATTCCATGATCGTGCGCATATCGTCCGTGTCCATCATCCAGCCGGTCGGGTTGTTCGGCGAATTGATGATGATGGCGCGCGTGATCGGCGTGACGGCGTCGAACAGTTCCTGAAGATCGAGCGACCAGGAGCCGCCATTCTCGCGCAGGCAGACCTCTTTCGTATGCGCTTCCTGAAGCTGGATCGCGCACAGAAGATTTTTCCAGAGCGGCGTAACGGCGATAACCTCGTCGTCCTTGTCGCAGACGGCCATCATGGCAAGGTGCATGGCCGCCGTTCCCGAAGGAGTCAAAACCATGCGTTCGGGCGGCAGGTCGAACCCGAAAACGTCGCGGTAGTAATCGGACAGCGTCCGGCGCATCTCCGGCAGGCCAAGCGGCGGCCCGTAAAACGTTTTCCCGGCTCGCAAGGCGTCAATCCCCGCCTCGGTGATAAAGTCCGGCGTAGAAACGTCGCCTTCGCCCTGACCGAGTGAGAGGATCCCCGTCCGCCCGCGCGCATGGCACATGATTTCAGCGGCGGGATTGTGATGGATCTGGTCGAGTACCGGTCGGAGATACTGCGTTTGCCGGAACGTTTTATCGTTCGGAGCAAGGACGGAACTCTCGTTCCATTTGGGATCGTTCAAAAGCATTTTGGTTACACTCTGCCTGCGAGAGATTAAGTTTTAGGTTCACAAATGTTGGGTGATATGTCAAATGTGTGCCCGCTCAGCGGGCGGCGGCTGCGGCAGCGGCGGCACAGCAAGCGGCGCAGGCTGCGAAAGCCTGACGCGTCGGGAACATGGCTGCTGTGTCCTTGATAACCATGACCCCAGTAAAGCGCCCTTTTCCTCCAAAATGCAACAGCTTTTTTCCGAACGGGCAACCGTTTGCACGGTTCCGTTCCGGATCGGGGTCTGGCGATCGCTCTCTTTCCGCAGCGATCTCCTTTGCGCAAAACCGTTTCCGTACTAGATTACTCAAAGTTCCATGTCGTTTTCTTTTCGTCACCCGGGATCCTGATGATCGTTCGACTCCTTGCACTTCTCGCTTTTCTCGCCGTTTCCGCCCCTTCCGCCAGCGCCCGGGAGACCCCTGAAGCCCCCCGGCACGTCCAGCTCCGGCTCGTTCCGGAATCGACAACGCTGCGGCCCGGCGGAAGCCTGTGGGTTGCCATCGAACAGCAGATCGAGCCGCAATGGCACACTTACTGGGAAAATCCGGGCGACTCGGGCAGTTCGCCGCGCATCGAATGGGATTTGCCGGAAGGCCTCAGCGCGGGCCCCCTGCTATACCCGGTGCCGGAGGAAATCCCTTTCGGGCCGCTCGTCAACTACGGCTACGAAGGCCGTGTCGTCCTCTTGCAGGAAATAACCGCTGCGGAAACCATCCCGGCGGGACCGCTCGACCTGTTCGCCGATATCCAGATTCTCGTCTGCCATGACATCTGCATACCGGAAGGCGACGAACTGAGTCTGACTCTAAATGACGGCCCCGACCAGGGCAACCCGCGCCTCGTCGGCGAGGCCCGGGCACAGATTCCCGTCCCCGTCGACTGGCCTGCCACCTTCCGGGTCGACGGCGGCGATTTCGTCATTACGCTGACCCCCGCCGACGCCGCTCTCGCCACGAGTACGCTGATGGGCACCGTCGCCTTCTTCCCGCTCGACTGGGGAATCGTGGAAAACACGGCTTCGCTTTCCGCGTCCGCCGAAAACGGCAACATCATCCTTCGTCAGGCGCGCGGCACCCGGCAGCTCGGCGGCCTTCACGAAATCAGGGGTGTGATCGAACTTGAGACGCGATCGGGAGACCGGGTTGCCTCGGCAATCACGGCGCGGCGTGAACTGGTTACCGAACCAATTGTTACGGCGGCAGACACACCCGCAGCAGCCGAACCCGGCTCGTCCGAACCGAAGATTTCCTGGTTTCAGGCTATTGTCTTTGCCTTACTCGGCGGACTGATCCTCAATCTGATGCCGTGCGTCTTCCCTGTTCTTTCAATCAAGGCGCTCGGCTCCGTCAAACTCGCTGCCGAGCATCCAAAACTGGCCGCAGGGCACGGCTTCGCCTACACACTCGGCATCCTTGTGACGTTCACGGCGATCGCCGCCCTCCTCATCGGACTAAAGGAAGCGGGCGCGCTGATAGGCTGGGGCTTCCAGCTTCAAAATCCCATTGTCGTAACGCTGCTCTCCTGGCTGTTTTTCCTGATCGGCCTTAATCTCTCCGGTCTGTTCGAAATCGGTGGACAGGGACTGGCTCGAATGGGCAGCGCGCTCGCCATGAAACAGGGACTCCCGGGGTCCTTCTTCACTGGTGTTCTGGCAACCGTTGTGGCCACACCCTGCACCGCGCCGTTCATGGGGGCGGCGATGGGGTTCGCGCTGACCCAGCCCGCCGCCGTCGCCCTCGCCGTTTTCCTCGCTCTCGGACTTGGGCTCGCGCTACCCTTCCTCGCGCTCTCGCTCGCTCCGCCGCTGCAAAGGCTGTTGCCGCGGCCCGGTGCATGGATGGAGACCTTCCGGCAGTTTCTCGCCTTCCCTATGTTCGCCTCAAGCGCATGGCTGATCTGGGTGGTGAGCCAGCAGGCCGGATCAGCCGGTGTGCTGCTTTCGCTCGCCGGCGTGGTTGGAATCGCTTTTGCAGTATGGCTTCTCGACCGTCGTCCGCAGAGCGGTGCCGGATATTTCGCCAGCCGGTTCGTTGCGCTTCTCGTTATCCTTGCGGTGATTATTCAACTGCCGTTCCTGACGGCAGCACCGGCGCCTGCCACCACCCCTTCCCCTGCGCGTGAGGAAACATCCGACATTCGCGAGCCCTGGACACCGGAAAAGTTGCGTGTGCTTCTCGAAGGAAACGATCCGGTGTTCGTTGAGATGACCGCCGCCTGGTGCATCACCTGCAAGGTTAATGAAAAGGTTGCGCTGCGCATGCCCCAGACCAGGCGCTTCTTTGAGGAGAACGGTATCAGGTATCTGGTCGGCGACTGGACGAATTTCGACGAGGACATCACCCGCTATCTCGAGCGCTATGGACGCAGCGGCGTCCCGATCTATGTTTTTTATGGCCGGAGAGACCCGGATACCGGCGAACGACCGGAACCCGACGTCCTTCCACAGTTACTGACCCCCGCCGTTGTGACGGGAACGCTTTCCAAAGGGATATAAGGAGGAAACCTCAATGCTCAAAGCCATTCTACCCGTTTTTGCCCTCGCGCTTCTGACTGGCGCTCCGGCAATCGCACAGGACGACACACAAGAAGCGCCGCAGGCCGTCGTCGGCCAGCCGGCGCCGGATTTCGAGGCCGTGACAATCGACGGCTCGACCGTCAAGCTATCGGATCTGCAGGGACAACCGGTCGTCCTCGAATGGACAAACCACGAGTGCCCTTTCGTCGTCAAACATTACAGCGCCGGGAACATGCAGGCCACGCAACAGATGGCCACGGATGACTTCGATGCGCACTGGATCACAATCGTTTCGTCAGCTCCCGGTAATCAGGGCCACGTCAGTGCCGAAGAAGCACAAAGCATCATGGACGACGCTGGTGCGAACGCGACGGCCAAGGTCCTTGATGAAAGCGGCAAAATCGGCAAGCTGTACGGCGCGAGCACAACGCCGCATATGTTCGTGATCGACGCGGAAGGCACGCTCGTTTACGCGGGGGCCATCGACAGCGTCCCGAGCCCGTCCCCAGCCGACATTGAAAACGCCGAAAATTATGTGATCGCAGCCCTGAAGAATCTGGCCGCCGACGAGCCGGTCGCCACGCCGCAAACACAGCCCTACGGCTGCTCGGTCAAGTACTGACAGGTTTGCCGAAAACCAGTAATATTGGCGTCACTTCCGCCTCGCGGAAGTGACGCCCCCACGATGGAACCATGGAGAAAGAATGTTTAAAACCGCCCTCGCCCTGTTCGCATGTCTAGCGCTTCTTGGCACCGCCCCCGCCTTCGCCGCCCCGGCGATCGGCGAAGAGGCTCCTGACTTCGAAGCCCTGGACATCGACGGAAACGCCGTAAAGCTTTCGGATTATCGCGGCAGGCACGTCGTGCTTGAGTGGACCGACGGCATGTGCCCGTGCGTCGCCCGCCATTACAAGACCGGCAACATGCAAAAGCTTCAAAAGCACGCTGCCGCGAACGGCGTCGTGTGGCTGACGATTTCCTCGTCGGCCCCCGGTAAGCCCGGCCACATGAGCGTCGACGAGGCCAAAGCCCGCCAGAATGACTTTGCCGCCGCGCCCACCGCCTTCATCCTCGACGAAAGCGGCAAAATCGGACACGCGTTCGGAGCGAAAACCACGCCGCACATGTTCGTCGTCGACGCGCAAGGAAGGCTGGCCTACAGCGGCGCGATCGACAGCGAATCCGACTACGAGATAGACCCGTCCGAGGCGGACAATTACGTGCTGGCCGCCCTCGAGCATCTTGCCGCAGGGGAACCGGTCGCTATACCCGAAACCAAACCGTACGGGTGCGGAGTCAAGTATTAAGAGCGACTCACCGGAAAGCCGAAAAAGCCGCCTGCGACCCCGGGCGGTTTTTTTGTTGATTGCCAACAGGAAAACTGGCAAACCGCGAGCAATAGGATTATGTTTACTGGTCAGGGAGTAACCATGTCCACCAGGTCCGCCGCAAAACAGAAAAAAAAGCCCCTTCTGTCGCGCCGTCAGAACGAGCCTGCCGACTATCCGCGCGTGGCCATCGACGAGGACGGAACGATTGTTTACGCGAGTGACGCCTTCTGCGTTCTTGCCGGCATGGACCTCGAACAGGCCCGCCGGTCCAAAGCCTCCGACATCATTCGAATCGCCGACGGGGACGAGGCATTTTCGTCGACCCACATGTTCGCCTCAAGTTCGGCAATGGATCCATGGGTCGCGGCCCTGCGTCCGGGCGAGCACCCGGTCGTCGTCGGCGGCGACACGCATACCCGGTCGTTTTACTTTGAGTGGTTGTCGGTTCCGGACGGGCGAAAATACCTGATCGGATCAACCGGCGGTCACGGCCCGAGCAAACCCGAAAGCGTCCTCAAACTCATCACCGAGAGCGAACGAATCCGGCAGGCCGGCGAGGACAAGATTTCGCGCGAGAGCGCGGAAGGCGAGCTTCGGCATTTCATGAATCTCTCCCATGATCTGATGGCCGTTACGGCTCTCGATGGCGGTTTCAAACGCGTCAACGGGACGTTCAACGCGTTGCTCGGTTTTCCCGATGAAAAGCTCCGGGCGCTGACGTTTCTCGATCTCGTCGTTCCCGACGACCGTGGCCCGGTGCGCACCTCGCTGCACGGCATTACGCGGGAAAACGACAGCACGGACGGCACCGTCATCGATTTCGAATCGCGAATGCTCGACGCAGAGGGCACATTGCACTGGATGGACTGGCGCTTTCAGCGGGTCGGAGGCAATCTTTATTGCGTCGGCCGCGACCTGACGGCCATCAAGACGCACGAGGAAGCGCTGCGTGAGCGGGAGGCGCAGCTCTCCGAAGCCGAGTCGATCGGGCGCATGGGACACTGGCACTGGACCATCGGCGACGATCACATTGATTTTTCGGACGAAATTTACAAGATTTTCGGCATCGAGCGCGGTCGCTTCACGCCCTCGCTTGACAACCTTTCCGACTATGTCCACCGCCGTGACGTCGGCCGCCTTCTGCAGGCCTTCCAGCGCGCGATTCTGGAGGGCAACGACTACGACATGGAGTTCCGCGTCCTGCGCCCGGACGGCGAAACGCGCTACGTGCGCTGTCAGGGCCGCTGCGAGATGGACGGCGGCGACGAGGTCGTGGGCCTGTTCGGCATCATGCAGGACATTACCGAGCGCACGATCCACGAAATCAACCTGCGCGCCGCCAAGGACGCCGCCGAACGCGCCTACGCCGCGAAGTCCCAGTTTCTCGCCAACATGAGCCATGAGCTGCGCACGCCGCTCAACGCCATTATCGGCTTTTCGGAGATGATGCAGCAGCAGTTGCTCGGCCCCATCGGCACCGAAAAATATCTTGAATACATCAATGGAATCCGCGAGAGCGGCGAGCATCTCCTTGATCTCATCAGCGACATTCTGAACATGTCCCGGATCGAGGCCGGAAAATACGAACTCGATCTCGAGGACATCAATGTCGCCAAAGTCATTCGCCTCGCCCTGCACATGGTCGACAGCAAGGCCCGCGATGCAGGTCTCTCGGTCGAACTTGAAATCGCCAACGAGGATCTGCAGATCGTCGCCGACCGGCGGGCGGTTATGCAAATCATGCTGAACCTGCTATCGAACGCCGTGAAATTCACCGGACCCGGCGGGCGCGTAAAGATCGAGTGCCTGGAGCGCGAGGACTACGTTTCAATCAAGGTCACCGACAACGGCATCGGCATCCCCGCCAACAAGCTCTCCAGCATCTGCCGCCCCTTCGAGCAGGCCGCCTCCCAGTACACACGCGACCACGAAGGCTCGGGCCTGGGCCTTGCCATCACCAAGGAACTCACCGAAATGCACGGCGGCACGTTGCATATCGAATCGACCCTGGGCGTCGGCACGACCGTAACCGTCCGGTTGCCGTTCGATGCGGGGAAGTACGACCGGACCAAAGGCCGCTGAGCCCCGATTGTCTGCCGCCCCGCCAAAATCTATTTTCTTGAATTTTTTTCGAAGGGTTTTCCCTCGCGCCCCGTAATACGGGTATTGGCCCATTCACGCAAAGGAGACTACGATGAAAATGCACACATTCTGGTATCTGGGAGTTGCCGCACTTGCCGCACTCACCCTCTCAACGCCTCAATCCGCCCTCGCGGGAAAAGCAAGAGGGGACGGTCAGGCGTTCGGCAAGGGAGTTGCGGTAGGATCTGGCACCGCCGCTGGCAAAGGCGTTGCCATTTACAGGGGCGACGACGGCAAAATCCGTTACAAAAAAGGTACCGGGGAGGTGAACGGAAAGGGTATTGCCATAGGAAAAGGCGGCGTTGACGGAAAAGCTGCCGTTCGAGGAAAAGGCAAGGCAGGACGCTTTCATACGACCCACTAGTGAATAGTTCTTCAAATTAGCTCAGGTAGCCTCCCGACGGACATCGGGCGGCTACCCCGTTTACCCTGTGTTTTCCACCTTCTGCAACTCCGCGAGCGCAAACTGTTCCGCCTCGAGGCAGGCCGTCAGACCGTGCATATAGTCGGGGTAGCGGAGCGTGACGCCGAGTTCGTCCTTGATCCGCCGGTTCGAGACGCGCTTGTTGTCGGAGTAAAAGCTCCGGGCAATCGGGGCGAGGTCGGCCTCGTCGTAGGCGATGAGCGGAGGAGGCTGGATGCCGAGGAGTTCGCAGGCATAGGCGATCACCTCGTGACTCGGCGCGGGAAAATCGTCGCTGACATTGTAAATCGCACCGGGATTCGGATGCATCATCGAGGCGTACAGGATTTGCGCGATATCCTCGACATGGATGCGCCCGAAGGCGTGCCCCGGTTTGTCGATCCGGCGCGCGACGCCCGCACGGACCGAATCGAGGGCGCTGCGGCCCGGACCATAAATACCGGACAGGCGAAAAATGTGGACCGGCAGGTTGTACGCGCGCATCAGCGAAAGCCACTGCTCCTCGGCCCGTACGCGCCGCGAACCGCGTCTCGAGGACGGACGCAGCTCCGAAGTTTCATCGACGACGGCCCCCTGACGATCGCCGTACACCCCGGTCGTCGACAGGTAGCCGACCCACTCCAGCGTGGGAATTTGAATGATATCCTCGGCATGAATCATGAAGGCCGGGTCGCCTTCGTCGCCCGGCGGCGTCGAAACCAGCAGATGCGTGACGTCATTCAGAATAAAAAGCGGGTCGCTCAAAGGGTGGGTGTAGTCGAAAACATGGCCGCGAATGCCGCGGGCGCGCAGTTCGGCCTTCTTTTCGGGATCGCGAGTCGTTCCGCCGACGTTCCAGCCGCCGAGTTGCTGGAGGAAATGACCGAGATGGTCGCATGTATAGCCATATCCGAAACAAAAAAGTTGTTTCAAAGCATTCTCCCTGAAATGCACGGGGGCACCTGATTTCTTACTTATAAGACAAGTTATAGTTCAGAAATCGGTATCTTCATAGTGCTGTGCGGGCGTAAATCCCGGAATTCTGTCTTCAAGAAGAGCCCGGAAGGACGGACGGGACTTGACACGGGCGTACCAGTCGCGCGCGGCCTGATGTTCTTCCCACGGCACGTCGCCAATATAGTCGATAGCGGACAGATGCGAGGCCGCGGCAATATCGGCAAGAGAAAAGTTATCGCCCGCAAGCCAGTTGCGCCGCTCGGTCAGAAAGCCAATATAGTCAAGGTGATAATGGACGTTCGCGTGACCCGCGCGAATCGAGGGGCCATGCGGTTCGCCGAGCTTGAGAAACCGCTTCATCAGCTTCTCGCCAACGAGATTGTCCGTCACTTCCCGGTTGAACTTGACGTCGAACCACCCGACGAGGCGACGAGTCTCGGCACGCTGAACCGGATCCATGCCAAGCAGGTTGGTTTCGGGATAGACCTCTTCCAGATATTCGCAAACGACCGAGCTGTTGGCGAGGGTCGTCCCGTCAGGCTCGATGAGGACCGGGACGTCGCCCGCAGGGTTGAGCGCAAGGAATTCTGTCCGGCGCTCCCAGATTTTTTCGATCTTGAGTTCGAACTCCAGCTTCTTTTCCGCAAGGACGATACGAACCTTGCGCGAGTATGGGTGAAGCCAGAGATGATACAGCGTCCTCATAACGCTCCTCAGATTGCCGGATCAGGTAGCATCCAAGTATGGCATTTTTTTTATCAAATGATAATCGCAATTCTAAAGAAAATTGCTCGCCATCTCAAGGATTAGCCACAAACCAGACGTTCATCGGATCATGCGGCAGCAGATTGCGCCTGATGTCGCGGAAACCGGCATCCTCCAGCATGGTCTGCGCTGTTTCCCATCCCCACATTGTGCCAAGCCCCTTCCCTCCCTGACCAAGCGAGACGGGCATGCAGTGGGCGCAGGAGATGGCGTACAGCAACGGAGCCAGAGGAAAATTCATATTCTTCTCGAGCCGCGCAGAGCGTCCGATATCCTGCATGAGGTAAGTTCCACCAGCCCTTAGAGTACCGCGGATCGCCTTCAAAAGTTGCTGCGGGTCCTTCTGGTCATGAACAGCATCAAAGCTGGTAACGAAATCGTAGCATTCCCGGTCGGAAAAATCCGACATGTCGCAATGCTCGAACGTCACATTGTCAACGCCAGCCTCCTCCGCCCTCTCGGACGCGAAGGCGATAGCGTCCCCGCAAAGATCATAGCCTGTGAACCGGCTTTCCGGGTAGGCGAGAGCCATGGCAACGACAGCCGCCCCGCGCCCGCAACCTGCATCAAGAACGTCAATCCCTTCGTCGAGACGCTCCATAATGCCCTCCGCAAGCGGCAAAATATGTTCGAAAAGGCTCGCCGTAACGGTCTGGTCGCTATCCTCGGCCATAATCTGGTGGAAACAGGGATATTCGCCGTAGCGCGTCCCCTCGCCAGTCCTGAAGCAATCAAGCAGCCTGTCCTGCACCTCACCCACCAGCGTTACGAACTGCGAGTAGACGGCAAGATTTCCGAGCGGAGCATTTCGGGTAAGACAGGCCGCGCGCTCAGGCGGGAGGCTGTAGGTTTCCGACAGAGGATCGTATTCAATGACCCTTCCGGTTACCATGGCCTTGAGCCACTCGCGCACGTAGCGTTCCGAAAGGCCGGCGTGTTCGGCGATCCTTGCGCTCGTAGAGGGAGGCATGGCCGCCATAACGTCAAAAAGCCCGATGCGGTGGCCGACGGACGTCATGGCCGAAACTGCACCCGCGTTAAGTGTCGCGGCCATCGTTTCCGCGAAGGCTTCCGCAGCGGCGGAATCATAGGGAGCAGTCGGAGCGGCAAAAAAATCCATGGGTTTTTCCTCCGTGTTGGCATGGACCGATGATCACAGAGAAAGAACCAACGGAAGCCCGTTCGGTTCGACTAGTCCCTCTCTTTCGCCGTCAAGGCAAGAAACACAGAGACTTCCCGCCCGACCGTGCCGGCATCGGCCCACTGGCCGCCGCCAATGTCATAGGCGAGACGATCAATGGAAAAGCCGCCGGTCACCGTCGCAGTCCGCTCGCCTTGCGGGTCATCAGAGAACAGGGCGGTGAATGGAATCCGCATCGGCAAGGTGACGCCCCTGAGAGTCAGTTCGCCCACCGCGACGAACTGGTTTGGCGCCTCATGCCAGAACTCTTCCGCCGTGAAGCGGGCGCGGGGATACTGCACCGCCGCAAGCCAGTCAGGGGCGCCAATGAAGTCGTCCCGGTCGGAGGCCCCGGTCCGAACGCTTGACACATCGACCCAGACATCAACATGGCTGCCTGCCAGATTAGCGGGGTCGAAGAAAATGTCGCCACCGAACTTTTCAAACGTTCCCTGAAATTCCCTGCCCTGCTGCGTTGCCTTGAAAATGAGGCGACTTTCGCTTTCCTTTATCTCCCAGGCCGGAACGTCGCGCGGGACCTCCGCGGGAACGTGCCCGCCCGGTTGCGCCTGCTCGCGAAGGACAATTGCATGCCCGCCGCCTTCGTGCTCGTGCTCGTGCTCACCGAAAAACTCGAAATACAGGACAAGCGAAAACGAGAGAACGAGCAAAACACCGGGAATCGTCGAACCGACGATCCCTATATACCCCGCTGGCATCATCCGGCGCAAGGTTCCATCCTTGTCCATAACCGCGTGCTTGTATGCCCCGGCAACATGCAGAAGCAGCAAAGCGATAATTCCAAAGGCAGCGAATTCGTGAATCTCCTTGGCCGCTTCCAGCAGATCCTCGTTTGGTCCGACGATCGGCGGCATGTCGAACAAGCCGAAAAAACCAAGGGGAAAATTGCCCGCCGATGCCATGATCCAGCCCGAAAACGGCATGATGAACAGCAACGCGTACAGCAACGCGTGCACAACACGCGACAGCAGCTTTTCCCACCAGTGCCAGCCGTCGATCTCCTTCGGACGCCTGTTGCAGGCACGCCAGAGAAAACGACCGCCCATCAGAAAGAGGATCAGGAGGCCAGTGGATTTATGCCACCAGTAAATGTCGAGCTGGAACGGGCCGGGTTCAAGCCCGGCCATATAGAACCCGACCGGCAACATCGCGAGGACGAGCAGGGCAACGGTCCAGTGAAAGAACCGTGCGATCCCGCCCCAGTTCATGTCGGAATTTTTCAAAGCCACGGCGACATCAATCCTGGCGGAGCGCCTCGACTTCCAGACGGATGTGAACCTCGTCACCAACGCCGGGAAGGCCGTACGTCATACCCCATTCGCTGCGCCGTATGGCTGTATCGGCACTGAAGCCCGCGACATACGCCCCGGAAAACGGATGCTCTCCGGATTTGTTGTGCGTAACGTTCAGCGTAACCGGCTTCGTCACACCGAGAAGTGTTAATTCCCCGGCGACCTCGGCGGTATTTTCTCCGGTCACGTTAACCGAGGTGCTCCGAAAGGCCATTTCGGGATACTGGGCAACGTCAAAGAAATCCTCGTTCTTCATGTGGGCGTCCCATTTTTCATCGTCCATGTCGATGGAGTCCGTCCGGATCGTCACATCGACCGAAGAGTTCGCGGGATTCTCGCGATCGATCCTGATCTCGCCGTCATAGTCGTGAAACTCGCCCTGCGATTTCGAGAAGCCGAGATGATCGATGAAAAACAGGATCTGTGTGTGCGCCTTGTCGAAACGATAGGTTTCAACGTCGGCACGCGCCGGTACTCCCGAAAAAAGAACGACAAACGCTCCGAGCGCTGCCAGGATTGCTCTGCTCATCCATTCCCCCGTGATTGAAAGCCAACGATTTTAGAGAGCTAAGCGGCCCCTGCGTAAAATCAAGACGACCCGGTTCAGCCGAAATAAATCCTGTAAAGGACCACAGCGACGTAACTGCCCGCGCCAGCCACGATCCAGTTCAAAAGCCCGTAGGTCCACTTAATACCGGAATCGGTCGTGATTTCCCTGTTCGTACGGTCCTTTAAAAGCCGGAGCAAAAGCAGTTGCCCTGCCAGGAAGCCAAGAACAAAACCGAGGACACCAATGACGTAGACCATCGCACTTAATTCGTCTATGTTCTGCTCGTTTTTGCAACCCGCGACGAAGCGAGAAGCCTTTCCATGTATCTTTATCATATTGTCATTCTGGCCCTCGTCCAAGGGATATCCGAATTTCTTCCGATCAGTTCGAGCGCGCATCTCATACTTGCTCACGGCGCGATGGACGACCCGGCAAACGCGGACCCGTGGGGCGCAGAACTGACAATGGACGTCGCAGTTCACGTAGGAACGCTGCTCTCGGTTCTCCTCTATTTCCGCAAGGACATCGCGGACATGCTTGGCGGAACGCTGGCGACAATCCGCACGCGCAAGCCGAACGAGGGACTGGAACTGGGTGTCAATATGGTCATCGCCTCGGCCCCTGTCATTATCGTCGGACTGTGGCTCGCGACTGTCGAGCCGGACTGGCTGCGGAGCATTGCCGTCATCGGCTGGACGACGCTGATTTTCGGGATCGTCCTCGGCGTTGCGGACAAATTTTTCCCTGTGACCAAAAAGCTCGAGGATCTTACCTTCGGCGGCGCGTTCCTGATCGGCCTCGCCCAGGCAATCGCTCTCGTGCCCGGCGTCAGCCGTTCGGGTATCACAATGACCGCCGGACGTTTCCTCGGCTATAACCGTGCGGACGCCGCGCGATTTTCACTCCTGCTCTCGATCATCGCGATCAGCGGCGCGGGAGCGCTTCAGGGGCTCGAACTGGTAAGCAGCGGCGACCTGAAACTCGGCCTCAACGTTTTGATCGCCGCGATTCTGGCGTTCCTCTCCGGCTGGGCCGCCATCACCCTGATGATGCGCTGGCTCTCGAAAGCGACCTTCACACCGTTCGTCATCTACCGTGTGGCGCTGGGGTTGTTGCTGCTCGGGCTCTATTACGGCGGGTATGGATTTTAGAGCATTTTCCAAACAGGTTGACTCACCCCCACCCAGCCTCCCCCGCTTGCGGGGGAGGGCAATGAGGCATTGGTTTGGTGAAGCCAAAGCAATTAGCCGAGTGGGTGGGGGTCGCTGGACGGGTCAATCTAGTAGGAAAGTGCTTTAGATTTTAACCAACAATACGCGCGTGTCGCCGTAGGTCTTGTCGGCGTCGATCTCGCCCGCAATGGCGGGAACCGGCTCGTCGCTGGCAATTTCGACCACGGCCCAAAACTTTTTTTCAACCCACCCGGCATCCATCAAGGCTTCGAGCGCGGGTTCGACCAATCCCTTGCGATAGGGCGGGTCGAGGAAGACGAGATCGGCTCTGCGTACGGATTCCGGTAAGGAAGGGAGTTTTCGCGCGTCGCCCTGCATCAGCGTGACACGATCTGCGCCGAGGCCAAGCGCCTCGACATTCTTCCGGCACAGGGCAAGCGATTCCCGGCTCTTATCTACGAACAAACAGTGGCTCGCGCCGCGCGAGAGGGCCTCCAGGCCCAGCGCTCCGGTGCCGCAAAACAGATCCGCGACCACGATTTGCTCCGGCAGACCGCGACTCGCTAGTACATTAAAGATCGCCTGACGTACCTTGTCAGACGTCGGGCGTACGGACGCGTCTTTAGGCGTATGCAGCACGCGCCCGCCGAATTCCCCGGCTGTAATTCTCACTTGAAGAACTCCGGCGCCTGTTCCTTGATCACCTTGCCGGTCACTTCCTTGACCGCGCCTTCGGGCATGTTGCCAAGCTGAAACGGGCCGTAGGCAACGCGGATAAGGCGCGCAACCCGCAGGCCCATCGCTTCCATGACTTTGCGAATCTCGCGGTTCTTGCCCTCGGTAAGCGTGACGGTCAGCCAGCTGTTCGTGCCTTCCTTGTCGACAATCACCTCGATGGAGGCGTACCGTACGCCATCCACCGTAATGCCGTCTTTAAGTTTTTCGAGCTTTGCCTTATCAAGCTGTCCGTGCACGCGTACGCGGTAACGTCGTTTCCAGCCGGTGGAGGGCAATTCCAGATGCCGGGCCAGCCCGCCGTCATTGGTGAGCAGCAGCAGCCCTTCGGTATTGAGGTCAAGCCGCCCGACGCTCATCACGCGCGGCAGCTCTTTGGGCAGCTTGTCAAAGACGGTCGCACGGCCCTTCTCGTCGCGGTTCGTGGTCACGAGCCCGGCCGGTTTATGATAGAGGAACAGCCGCGTACGCTCCGGCGCGCCCACCGGCTTGCCGTCAACCTCGATCTGGTCGCTTTCGGTCACGTTCAGCGCCGGGGAGGTGATCACCTGCCCGTTCACTTTCACGCGCCCCTCGCCGATCATCCGCTCGGCATCGCGCCGCGAACAAATCCCGGCGCGCGCTAAGCGCTTGGCAATCCGCTCGCCTTTATGGTTATCTTCGCTCATGGAAAGCGACCTTAAAGCAATGGCCCTCGCGCTGGAAGAGGCAAATGCAGCCCAAAGCCGCGATGAAGTGCCGATTGGCGCGGTGATCATCGATCCCGCGAGCGGGGAAGTGATCGCGCGGGCCGGCAACCGCACGCGCGAGTTAAACGACCCGAGCGCCCACGCGGAAATGCTCTGCATCCGCGAAGCCTGTTCAAAGGCAGGCACCCAGCGCATCCCGGGCATGTGGCTGTACGTAACGCTTGAGCCCTGCGCCATGTGCGCTGCCGCCATCTCCTTCGCCCGTATCGCGCGGGTGATTATCGGCGCCCCCGACCCCAAAGGCGGCGGAATCCTCCACGGCGGCAAATTCTACGACCAACCCACCTGTCACTGGAGGCCCGAAGTCGTGAGCGGCGTTGAGGCGGAGAGGTGCGGGGAGGTGTTGCGGGTGTTTTTCAAGGCGAGGCGATAGGAGCAAATGGCTTTTGGATACGACAAAGAAACTCACAAGATAACCGACCCGGATCGGGGCGCTGTTTTGTACTCGGATGGCGGATACTCGTCCGGGCATAGCAAGTGGAAAATCCGGTGGAGAGACGAAGTCATCGGTTTTGATGCGCTCGGAACCAAAACGTATGGCGGAGAGAGAAGAAATACGCCGATGGGTATTCACTGGTTCATTGCCTCTATGCAAATACCGGAGCCACTGAAAAGCGATCGATCTGAAATTATGCAAATGATTCAGGAGTCGCTGAAGGCGCACTGGAAAAAGACCGGCTTTGCAGGCGAAGTCGAAGTTGAATTCGATCCAAGACTTATACGATAGGGGCAATCGTCGTCGCGTTAGGATCTTTCGCCGATGACAACTCTGAATTCGTCATTGCGAGGAGCCTGCAAGGCGACGAAGCAATCCAGCGGCACGGGCTTTCTGGATTGCCGCGCTCCCGGTGGTCGCTCGCAATGACGGTGTACAACATCACCTCACCCCGGGCGAGGCCGAAGGCCGACGAGGGATCTCCCGGGCCTGTGCCCTTTTGTTATGAGATCCCTCCGCTGCGCGTTCGGGATGACGCGTCACCCATACCCACCCCGTCACCCCGGATAGGGCGTAGCCCTTATCCGGGGTTTATGCCAGAGGCGGTTGATAGGTCCACGGCACAAGCCCCGAATCTCCCTGCGGTCGTCCGGAAAACGGTATTTTTCTAATTCTTATAAATCACCCCGGCCTTGCTGCAACGTCCACGGCAAAAGCCCCGGATAACGCCGTTGGCGTTTCCGGGGTGACTAAACGGAGTTTAGGCGATAACTATTTTTGCTATATTGCAAAACCAACGGATCACTGAAGTGCATAAAAAGACGCTCGAAAAAGAAGACCGCGACCTGATCGACGCCGCGCTCGCGGAATTTCAAAAATCCCTGCCCAGAGACTGGCACGGAGTCGCCGCCGCCTTGCGCCTGCGATCCGGCAAGATCGTCACCGGCTTTGTGCTGGAGGCGGAGAACCCTGCGCTGACCATTTGCGCCGAACCAATCGCGCTCGGGAAAGCGCTGGAGGATATGGCATCCGATCCGGTCACGACGATCGTTGCGGTGCGGGCGCGCGAGAAAACCGAACGCCCTTTCAACAGTGAAGTGCCCGATTGGGGGGTGGTAGCGGGTCAGGCGAGCGGATAATCTTTTTGTGGTCTAAACAAGGAGATTATCGAAATG
>RZZS01000094.1 GCA_009929775.1 Alphaproteobacteria bacterium | reverse complement strand
GCCGGTCGATCAAACACCGCTCATCGTCGGTGATTTGTACATAGCTCTGTCCCATCGCAACACCTTTCTACAGTGTTGCACTTCGTTTGTGAATTTAGGCGGTGCTAGGGTAGCGTAAGAATAGAGAATCCGTCATTTTTTTGTCGCCATACACCGCCACCTCCCTCGGCCCTACGTACAGCGCGCATACGGGGTTTGTGTCCTCCGAAGTCCTGGCGAACGAGGAGAGCTTCAAGAATTTTTATCCCTCTGCCGGTTTCCTGTCCAGCGGCATCCGAAAAGCCTGGCAAAGCACCGATTTTGCATGGCAATGCGGCGGGCACGTGTCTCTGGAATGCGGGACGGGACTTCGCGCCGAAGACCTTCTTGAACATAATTAGGATGATGCAAAATCGTGTCGGGTTACTCGACGAGATGCGCACGACGGAAAAAGCGTAGTTGCGTTTGGCAGGCACTTTGGAGACGCTGCCGAGTTTCCGTCTCTCGCAAGGGCGGCGGTGGATTGAAACCACATTGAAAATCGTTAAAATGCGATTCCCACGGCTGCTTTCTCCTGCAATCCCGTGCTCTTTCGTACAGGCCCGAACGGCGAGGTCTTATATGAGTTTTGATTTGCTGGTCGATTTGCACAAGGGAAACGCCCGGCAAGGTCCGGGCGGTGATGGGCAGACGAGGCTGGCGATGGCACTTGCCGGTCTGTCAGACGTTTCCCGAAGACTGCGGATTGCCGATATTGGCTGCGGGACCGGTTCCTCGACACTGGTTCTGGCTGAAAATCCGGGGGCGGACATCACGGCGATTGACCTGATTCCGGCTTTCCTTGAGGTTTTGAGCGCCCGCGCGGGAAGAGGAGGATTTTCCAACAGGGTTGCGACCCTGGCCTGTCCAATGGACGATTTGCCGTTTGAGGAAAACAGTCTCGATGTTATCTGGTCGGAGGGAGCGATCTACAATATGGGCTTTGAAAAAGGTGCCCGATATTTCAGGCGCTTTCTGACGTCCGGCGGCATACTGGCCGTGTCCGAAATTACATGGTTGACCCAAGACCGTCCTGAAGAGCTCGCGCGTCACTGGACGAAGGAATACCCGGAGATTGCCAGTGCGGCGGAGAAAATTCGTGTTCTTGAAGAGCTGGGATACGCACTGACGGGTTACTTTCCGCTACCGGAGTCGTGCTGGCTCGAGAACTATTACGATCCTCTGGAAAAAGGCTTTGCCTCTTTTCTGGTGCGTCACCAAACCGACGAGGCCAGGTCGATAATCGACGCGGAAATGGCAGAGATAGCACTTTACAAAAAATACCACGATCATATCGGGTACGGATTTTACGTCGCCCGGAAAGTCTGATTATAGGCAAAACGAGTAAATTTCAGGGCGATGTCTGTTGCTGCCGGTCGTTCCCGTGCTACCATCCAATAAGGATGTCCATGCTATTGTTTAACGGTTGTGAAGAGTCGATGCCCGCAGTGCGGACTGGCAACCTCCCGAACTCATGTGGTTTCACGCTCGTCGAAGCGGCGATCGTGATGGTGATTGTCGGTCTGCTGACAGGCGGAGTCCTGAAGGGAGCGGCTCTTCTCGAGAACGCTCGCGTCAATGCCACGATCGCGAAAGTCCAGGACATTCATGCGGCCGTTGTCACGTTCAAGGATATCTATTATCAGCAATTGCCTGGCGACTTTATAATGGCGAGCACCCGCCTGATGGGTTGCAACGCCTCGAGCCACTGTCTCGATGGCGACGGGAACGGGTTTATCGCTTCCGACGGCAGCGATCAGTATAACTGGCTGAGCAATGTCGTTCGCACGGACAGGAGCACTAACCGGCAGGAATCGACCCAGTTCTGGAAACATCTCGCACTGGCTGACGTTCTTGCGCTGGTCGAATCGGGGGCCGATCCGCGTGCGCCGGAATGGGGAAAAACCCATCCTGTCAGTCCGATCAGCGGCGGGTTCGAGGCTTATTTCGACGGATGGATGGCTGTTGGCGGCGGGAATTCGAGGAGCAGCCACATTTTTCGTTTGTCCAATGCCCTTGGCAGAGGGGTCGAGCCTGCTGTTTCGCCGCGGATCGCTTCCCGGATCGATCGAAAAATGGACGACGGGAACCCCCAGGCCGGAGACGTTTTTGCGAATTATGGCCGGGCCAGAGACGACTGCAAGAGCGGGAACCGTTTTGACGGGGTTTACAATGAGCGCTATTCGGGCAACGTCTGCATCCTTTATTTCGTGGCGCAGTTTTAGGAGCTGCGCAGTCAGGTTCCCCTCTGATAGCGACTTTGCGTTTCGCTCTGTCCAAAATATTCCAATGTGACTCGACCTGCGTGCGCGAACCGGGGGAGGGCTCGAACCGCTATCGGGCGGGACGTCGACGAGTTCGCGGCTTCATATTTCCCTTGACGCGCATCCTCGTGTCGGCGTATGTTATGAACATATGCTCATAATGTAGACTCGTTTGCCATGAGACCCAGAAAGCAACGCCGTGTTCGTTTCAGCCCGTCCTCCCGCTTTTACAAGCCACAGGGCGTGCCGATGCGCGGTCTGGAGATCGTGTCGCTCAGGGATGAGGAGTGGGAGGCAATCCTGCTCGCCGATTACAAGGGATTGAGCCATGTCGAGGCAGCGGCATCAATGGGCGTTTCCAGGCCGACCTATTCAAGGATGCTGGCCGAGGGGCGTTCCGCTGTTGCGCGGGCCCTGGTGGAAGGGGCGGCGTTGAAGATCGGCGGTGGCGATTTTACGCCGATTCCGGAAGAACAACAAACGGGACCAGGTCCCGGGGAGGAAAAAATGAAGATAGCCATTTCAACGACGGGCGACGATCTGGACGCACCGATGGAGGAACGGTTCGGCCGCGCGCCGAAGTTTCTGATTTACGATCCGGCGGAGAAAAGTTTTATCGTTATCGACAATCAAACGAACGACGCGCCGCAGGGCGCGGGCCTCAAGGCGGCGGAGGCGATCGTCCGGGCCGGGGCCAAGGTCGTGGTAACCGGAAACTGCGGGCCCAAGGCGTTCGGGGCACTGACGCAGGCGGGCGTCAAGGTCTACCTTGGAGACGCGGAAACGGTTCAGCAGGCGGTCGACCATTTCTATGCCGGGAAGCTCTTCGCGCTGAACCCGTCATGAAGATCGCGGTCGCTTCCGGGAAGGGAGGAACCGGCAAGACGACGGTTGCCGTGAACCTTGCCCTGTGCGCAGAACGCGACGTACAGCTCCTCGATTGCGACGTCGAGGAGCCCAACGTGCACCTGTTCCTCAGCAGCCAAAGCTGGCGGGAGCGGGAGGTCTCCATCCTTGTGCCCGACATCATCGAAGCGCGGTGCACGGCGGCGGAGGGCTGCCGGGACTGTGCGGATTTCTGCCAGTTTGGCGCCATTTCCTGCTTCGGTACGGTTCCGGTGATCGCGCCGGAGATGTGCCACGGGTGCGGGGGCTGCCGCCGGGTCTGTCGGAAGAAGGCGATTCGGGAAATTCCGGAACGCATCGGTGTTGTTCGGACGGCGCGGCGCGGCAGTATTGACCTTGTGGAAGGGCGGCTCGACATCGGCCGTTCTCTCGCGCCGGTCGTGATTCGGTCCGTGAAGGATGAAATGAAGCCTGACGCGCTGACAATCCTCGATGCGCCGCCCGGTACGTCCTGTCCGGTCGTTGCAGCGCTCCGGGATAGTGACTTCGCGGTGCTCGTGACAGAGCCCACACCTTTCGGTCTGAATGACTTACGTCTTGCGGTCGCGGTGGCGCGGGAACTGGAGATCCCGTTCGGTGTTGTCGTGAACCGCTCGGAACCCGGACGAAACAACGTTACGGACTATTGCCGTTCGGAAGAAATTGAACTTCTTGCCGAAATTCCGGACGATCGGCGGATCGCCGAGGCATATGCAGCGGGAGTGCCTGCCGTCGAGGCCTTGCCCGGCTACCGCCCGCTCTTCCACGACCTCCTTCACCGGATCTGGAGCCGCGCATGAAGGAGATCGTTGTCGTCAGCGGCAAGGGAGGAACCGGAAAAACCAGCCTGCTGGCTAGCTTCGCCCTGCTTGCCGAGGAGCCGGTGGTGGCAGATTGCGATGTCGATGCTGCGGATCTGCACCTGATCCTCGAACCAATCGTCCGCAAAACTCACGACTTCATCAGCGGCTATGAGGCGGAGGTAATGCCGGATCTGTGTGACTCCTGTGGCGCCTGCCTGAATCTCTGCCGGTTCGACGCGATCAGGGGAGATGGAGGCCCCTTCGTTATCGATCCGCATGGGTGCGAAGGGTGCGGGACCTGTGCCGCTTTCTGTCCGCGCGATGCCGTGGCCTTGCGCGAACGTCATTGCGGCGTGTGGATGGTGTCGGAAACGCGGGCCGGACCCATGGCGCACGCGCGGCTCGGGATCGCTGCGGAAAATTCGGGGAAGCTGGTCTCGACCGTTCGCCGCGAGGCGCGCCGTCTGGCGTCAGAACGGAAGCGGGACCTAATTCTCATCGACGGGCCGCCCGGGACCGGGTGCCCGGTGATTGCCTCGATTGGCGGCGCTTCGCTGGTCCTGGTGGTGACAGAACCGACGGTGTCCGGCGAGCATGACCTGAGACGCATTCTCGAGCTGGCGCGCCATTTCCGCGTTCCCGCGTGCGTCACCGTCAATAAGTGGGACATCAGTCCTGCAATGACAAACCGCATCGAACGGGGGGCGCGGACTATGGGCGCGGACGTACTCGGGCGCGTTCGTTATGACAAGGGATTTACCCGCGCCCAGATCGACGCGTGCGCGGTTGTCGAAACCGATGCGGTGAGCGCCGGAGACGTGCGGCGCGTCTGGTTCCAGCTTCTTGATCTTGTGGGAGAGAAATCATGAAAATTGCAATTCCAGTCGACGACCAAACACTTTGCCAGCATTTCGGCCATTGCCGGTCCTTCGCGATCGTCGATACGGGCGAAGGCGGCGGGGCCGTTGCTCGGAACGATGTCCCCGCGCCGCCCCATGAGCCGGGTCTGCTTCCTATCTGGCTTGCTGACAGGGGCGTTAACGTGGTCATTGCCGGGGGCATGGGTTCCCGCGCCCGGACCCTGCTGGAGCAAAAGGGGATCAAGGTCGTCATTGGCGCGCCTGTCGATACTCCCGAAAACCTTGCGCGAGCCTACGCGGCGGGACGGCTTGTTCCTGGCGCGAACCCCTGCGATCATTGAGCCAGCCAGCTCCGGGGTGAGAGCTTCCCGTATCCTGCGCCGCTGCCGAAAGCTTTGGTTCCTGGGCCGCGTGCCCGGAACCCGCGAAAGTTTCGTGATTTCCCTTGAAACCCCCGGATATGTCCGGCAGCATACGGAAGTCCAGAACCGGATTTTTCTAAGGGGATATCATGGCCGAAAAGAAAGCGACGGGCGCGAAGGGCGCCAAAGGCACGACGACTGAGAAGAAAGCAAATTCGCGGCAGCCGAAAGCGAAATGCGAGGACGCGGCGAAGCCGGAGGCCCGCAAGCACGAAGAGACTGTCAGACGTCCGGAGACGAGCGTCGTTCAGGAGCGGGAAAAAACAACGGCCGTGCCGCCGACCCGATCCGGAAAGAAGGGGGTCGGTTTCGCGGTTGCCACGCTCGCGGGAATTGTTTTCGTTGGTGTCGTGCTGGTGGCGGTTACTGTGTTTCTCAACCTGTCGACCTTTTCGAAGGTGGCTGTGGAACGAATCGCCAGCAATGCGCTGGGTGTGCCGGTTACGATTGAGGACATGGTTGTCGATCTGGACGAGATGTCCATTACCGTGAGCGGTCTTGCCGTTGCCAATCCGCCCGGGTTTTCGTCGCCGAACGCGGTCGAGGTGGGCAACATGGCGATTTTCGCAGAGAGTCTTTCGCCCGAAAAGGTGATTTTCAATGACATTCAGGTAACCGATGCGGTTGTGTTCCTTGATGTCAGCGAGACGACGACGAATCTCTCCGTTCTGCGTGAGAATGTTGGCGTTCGCCAAAGTCAGGCGGCAGAACCCGCCGACACCTCAAAGCCGCAGACCCGTGTCGTTGTAAACCATCTCGTCGTTTCAGGCGCAAAGCTCGTGCCCTCGGCGACCATGGCTCCTGAAGGCTCGCTTCAGCCCGTCGAGTTGCCTGAATTTTCGGGTTCGATCGGCCGGGAGAGCGGTGGCGTAGCGCCCGAGAACGCGATAGCCGAGGTTGGCGAGATCGTGCTCAGGGCCGCTTCGCGCCGGGCGGTTAGCTCCGGTCTTGTGCAGGGCCAACTGGAAAAGAAGATCGGTGAGGCCAGTGAACGGCTCGGGATTGACGGGCAGACCGTCGACTCCATCAAGGACGGCATCCGTGGCCTCTTCAGCAACGACGGGAACTAGGAACATCAGGCCGCAGCAGGGCTTTCCTGCCGTCGGCTGATCCGCAGATTGAGAATGTGGAAGCCGCCGCCAGCGATAATGTTGGTGGCGGCTATTGCTATGAAAACGCCGGTGACGCCGAGAAAGTGAGCTCCGGCGACCGCAAGGGGGACCTGAAGGACAAGCATCCGGACGGTGACCATCGCGAGGGCCCTGCGCGGCAGGCCCATAGCATTGAAGGCAGAAGACCATCCATTTATCAATGTTCCAAGGGCCCAGCTTGCCGGGATCAGCAGGAAATAGAGGGCGGCAATTCTTGTGACTTCGTCGTTGTCGGAGAATAATGCGCTGACATCCCGCCCGAAGACGGCGAGAAGGGCGGCAACGAAAAGGGACCAGACGACGAAAAAGCCCAGCCCTTTCTTAAGGGTCTCATGCACCCGGTCGAAACGGCCTGCGCCCCAGTTCTGGCCGATAATCGGTGACATGCCGATCGCTGTACCCATGAGGACGATCAGGGCCAGTCCCTCCACGCGGCTGACAATGCCGTACGCGGCGACCGCCTCTGTCCCGAAGCGGGCAAGCAGGGCGACGATGATCGCGTGAGTGAGCGGGGTAATCGTGTTTGAAAGCCCTGACGGCAGGGCAATATGCATAAGACGTGTCAGCGAGTCGCCGACAGATCGAAGTTCGAGCGGGCTGTGGAAGAGAAGCTTTTTCTTTTTCCAGAGGATATAAAGGCCCACGATCATTGCGCAGGCGTTGGCGATAACTGTCGCAATGGCGGCCCCGGCGATTTCAAGCCTCGGCAATCCCGCAAGGCCGAATATCAGAAGCGGGTCGAG
This sequence comes from Alphaproteobacteria bacterium, assembly GCA_009929775.1. GTDB lineage: Bacteria > Pseudomonadota > Alphaproteobacteria > Micavibrionales > Micavibrionaceae > RZZS01. The sequence continues at coordinate 1,879 of RZZS01000094.1, read as the reverse complement.
TACGATATTCACGACTGCTACAAGAGTCATGATAAAGGCCGGGGTCATGGCATCGCCGCTAGCCCGCATGGCCGCGTTTGCGACCATCGGCACTGTGATGAATATGCCGCCAAGAAACCACCAGAGCATATAGTCCCGGATCATCGGGAGCATGTCCTCTTTCGCGCCCATCAGGCGAAAAACCGGTTCGATGGTCAGGCCGCCTGCGACCGCGAGAACAACGCCGACCGCGATAGCGGTCAGTATGGCATGACTGACAAGGCGCCGTACTCCGTTCTCGTCGCGCTGGCCGATCTGGCGGGAAATCACGGACGACGTTGCGATGCTGAGTCCCATGATGAGATGAAAAACGAGCATCGTTACCGGGAAGGTGAAGGTAAAGGCGGCAAGCTCGCGGGTCCCAAGGCGACCGATGAAGTACATGTCCACAAGCTGGTAGCTGATGACCGCAAGGATACCCCACATCATTGGCAGGGAGAGTCGGACCATATGTCTCCCGACGGGGCCCTGGGTGAGATCATTTTTTCCAGATCGCTGCATATCGTGTCTGTAGGTGGCTGCCGACAGGAAGATCGCCAAGATTGGTTCTTTGTGAAGGGAAGTCAAGCGCTGGAGAAGGGGGCTCGTCCGATAATTTCCATAAGTTTACGCTTTTTTTACCTTCTGTGTCTATTTTCTGCCTGGACAATTCGTAAAAGTCGCACGAATTGAGAACGAAAAATTAATTAATGAGACTTAACATAACAAATAGGGGTCTTGCGCATTCAACGTGTGCGCAGGGGCGAACGGGGGGCAAAGGTTAATGGTTACACGTTTTTATATGACGGGGGAATTTACACAGCTCGATTTCACGCTGACGAACCCCTATTCCTCCGAATCCATCGCGATCGAAGACGAATACTATGTGAACAACGGCACCTACTACGGGAGTGCCGATCAGGACATCCTGTACATGACGGATTTCGCCGATGCGTTTTTCGCTGTGAACAGTGTCGGCACGCAGATGCTGATGAACGTCGAAACGATCTACACGGGCAATATGGGGGACCTGCTCGTTCTCGCAGATTCGAACGTCGTTCTGAACGACATGACGCTGAATGGCGGTGAAGGCGATGACATCATATGGGCGAACTCCGGAAATGATACCATCGATGGGCTGGGCGGGAACGATATTCTCGACGGCGGACCCGGGAATGATCGGGTCGATGGCGATGACGGGGACGACTATGTTCGCGGCGGCGATGGCGACGACGTTGTTCTTGGCGGTGCGGGTGACGATTCGCTCTTCGGAGATGGGGGCAACGACCGGCTGATCGGCGGCACGGGAACTGACTACCTTGAAGGAGGCGCGGGCGACGACACCTATTCATTCGCCCGGAACTTCGGAGCCGAGACGATTTACGACAGCGCGGGGATCGACCAGATTCAGACGGGACTGATCCCTGTGAGCAGCCTTGTTTTTTCTTACAGCGGCATGGACCTGATTATTGATGCCGGCGGGGGCGATACGATCACTGTCATTGACCAGTTTCTTCAGGGAAGCGAGGCTCGGGTCGAAACGATCACGTCCAACGACGGCGGAATCATCGTCCTCGATACACTGAATTTCGGTCCGGAGGCATTGGGCGGTGCCTCTGCCGTTCTTGAGGACGGCGTTCTAAATCACGCGGTCGATGCATTTGACATTAACGGCGACACTCTAACGTACACGCTTGTTGCGGGTCCGGCGCATGGAGAGCTGGTTCTGAACGGCGACGGTACGTTCACCTACACGCCGGAGGAAAACTACCACGGCGCGGACAGTTTCGAGTTTTCTGTGAGCGACGGCGATCTGAGCGCCAGCGGTTCCTTTGCCCTGACGGTCGAGGCCGTGAACGAT
>RZZS01000025.1 GCA_009929775.1 Alphaproteobacteria bacterium | reverse complement strand
CGAGGAAAATACTGGGATTCAACACCCCGCAAGAAGTCTTTTCCGCCGCATTGGCCCGCCCACCCCCCAATCGGGCACTTCACTGTTGAAAGGGCGGAAACAAAAAAACGCCATGCCGGAATTTTTACGACGTGTTTGCTTTCCCGCCCTTTATCTTGCTGATGGTGGGGGTTGAAAGCCCGCTGGTTTGAGGGCAGGCGGCAGGACCGGAACAATCACGTTGTCGTACTTGTCGGCAACACTTTTCGTAAAGCCGGTGTCGTTCAGGAAGCCGACCGTTGTATCGAGCATCTTCCAGAGATCGAATTCGCCCTTCGCCACGACGATTCCGGCTTTGCTGGCTGTCAGGGGTTGCGCGTCGAGAATGGCAAGGGCACCGGGATTGTGCGTGTCGAAGATATGAAAGTTCGACATTCCGACGAGGGAGGCGTCGCCTTTTCCGTGAACGATATCAAGAAAGCGCTGCCCCGGGTCCGTAAGGCTCGGCTGAGTGACGATGCGGGCGTTCGGAAAGCGGTCGAGGGCGATATAATGCGCCGCTTCGCCTTCAAGTACCATCATTGTGTAATCCGGGCTGTTTAGCTTTGTCACGTCCTTGAAACGCTCCACGTCTTCTGGCCTTACGACAACATATAGTGGGTCATAGTAAAAAGGCTGCGTGAAGTTAACGGCGCGGGCCCGGGCAGGGACGGATAATGTGCCGGTGCACAAGGCGTCAAATCGGCCGGATTGCAGGGCGACGAGTTGGTCTCCCGTTCCGACTTCTTCCGTCCACTCGATCCCGAGAGAGAGCTGATTTCCCACCTCTTCCATCAAATCCGCCCAGATACCCGTAATGGCGCCGGTATTGATATTCTTGATCACGTAAGGAGGGTAGGACACATATCCGCACCGGATCGTCCCGGTCCGCATGACGCGTTCGTAAACGGTTTCTTTTTCGCCGGCATCCTTGGCCGCAATGGCAGCAAGAGGCCACAGGCAAAGCAGGACAACGAGAACAGCCTGTTTCATATCGGAACCACTGTTGTTATGTTTTTGAAGATATTGCAGGATTTCACGTTCCTGGTGTTCTTTCAAGGGGGTTTCCACGGACTGCGGACAATTCATATCCGAGACGGGGACGCCGCGCCCGGTTCTCTTGCCTTTTTCCGGCTCCGACTTACATAAATGCTTAGGGAAAAAAAAGCCGGCCTTGCGGCCGGCGATAGCAGTTGAGGCGCCTTTTTTTGTTAACCGTGTTGTCCCCGTGAAGGGTACAAACATGCCCTGACGCCAGCCGGAGAGCCGGGCGTGCGATAGTATACTCTGACGGGCATGTGATGGTTTCCCCCCAACCGCTCGAAGGTTTCCTGAAACTCCTCCGGTTGAACCATCAGGAGATGAAAAACATCATCTCCTGATGTCCTCAGGTTCCCACGTCCGGAGGGCTCTGGCAAGGGCGAAAAATGGCTCTCACAGCCGTTTACCGCTTCGCTTGTCCGATTATTTTTGTGTAACAGAAGGTTTCTGAATTAAGGTATTTTTGGGGCAAAGACGGAGGGTTTTCCTCCCGTCTCCGCGGTCGCATTGATAAATCACGGCCCGGGCTTCAGTTTTCCCTTTCTCTGTCTCCAGACCGAACTATAGTTCTGTGCCATGGCTTCCTGTCACGACAAGAACGATGCAGAATCCGAATCGAAACCGTCCTGTTGCGGGAGCGGCGGCGCCGGCTCGCCGGGCGGATTTCAGGTCGACTGGGTCCTTCACGGCAGCATGTTCGCCATTGCCGTCGTCCTGATTCTTTACGGTATCGGCGAGGCGGGGGCGGTCGATATTCCGCGTGTCCACCTGATGGGCATGGCGATTCTCGAATTGCTCGGCCAGATGTGGTGGGGCGTGGTGCTTGGTATCGTGGCCGTCGGACTCATGAGCGCGGTGCCGAGGGAATATTTCACGTGGGCGCTTGGGCGCGGCGACAGCGCGGGCGGTATCGTACGCGCGGCGATTGCCGGATTGTTCCTCGACCTTTGTTCGCACGGCATCCTGATGGTGGGGGCGAAGCTCTACGAACGGGGCGCCTCGATCGCGCAGGTCATGACGTTTTTGATCGCCAGTCCATGGAATTCTCTGTCCCTGACGTTCATTCTCGTCGCGCTGATCGGACTCCCGTGGACGCTCGTTTTCATCCTTGCCTCGGCGCTGGTGGCGGTTGTTTCCGGGTTCGTCTTCCGGGCGCTCGTCAAGGCGGGGATGTTGCCGCCCAATCCGCATGAAACGAAACTGCCCGAAGGGTTCAGGTTTATGGAGGACGCCAAACGCCGTCTGAAGGACTTCCGCCCGAATGGCGCGTGGGCAGGCGGGGTCATCCGGGAGGGCTGGACGGGCGGGAAAATGGTCTTGCGGTGGCTGCTTTTCGGTACGTTGCTGGCCGCTGCCATTCGCGCGTTCGTGCCGCCGGACGTCTTTCAGGATTATTTCGGCCCGACATTGCTCGGCTTGTCGCTGACTCTCGTCGCCACCACGATTATCGAAGTGTGCTCGGAAGGCTCGGCGCCGATTGCGGGCGATCTCCTGAACCGCGCCGCCGCGCCGGGGAACGGCTTCGTCTTCCTGATGGCGGGCGTGGCGACCGACTATACGGAAATCCTCGTCCTGCGCGACGTCACGAAATCGTGGAAGATCGCGCTTTTCCTGCCGCTCGTAACCGTGCCGCAGGTCCTGGTGCTTGGATACGCGATGAATTTCTGGTCGGGCTAGCGGCTGCCTTTGAGTTCATTGAGCCGCTCGATGACGATCGCCGACGCATTGACCATCTCGTCGTACACCGCTTGCGCGCCTTGCCGGTCTCCTTTCGAGAAAAGCTCCGCCGCGCGTTTCCCGTGAACATGCACGTCGGCGTGCGGTTTTTCTATTCCCTTGAACGCCGCGCTGTTTTTGACGGAAGGGTCCGTAACGCCCGAACACCATTTTCCAAGGCGGCAGTTTTTGTGATCGGAAAGTTCTTCGGCCGTCAGCTTTTCCGCGCCGACGAGCATGCCCGCGAGCTTCTTCTTCCATGCGATATGGTCGGACATCGCAAAATCGATCACCGATTCGGGAATGTCCATGTTGGCAAAGTCGCCGAGCCGTGTCTCGATAAGGGTCGACGACGCGTTCACCGACGTGACGGCGCTTTCGGCGTTTTCGGCGGACCGCGCGGTTTTGTGACGGATGATTTCGATGCTGCGTCCGATTTCTTCAAGCGCAGCGCTTTGCTCGGTGACGCTTGAGGCGGTTGACGCCATCAGGCGGGTCACGTCCTGAATATTCTTCACGACCGTGTCGATTTCGTCTCCGGCCTTGTGAATTTCGCTCCGCCCCGCATCCACCGATCCCACGGATTCCATCATGGCGTCGGACATTTCCCGCATTCCGTCCGTGATGGCGGCGATTCTCTGCCGGATCTCGTCGGTCGCCTTGGCGGTCTGTCCCGCGAGTTCCTTGACCTCGGAGGCGACGACCGCGAAGCCTTTGCCGGCCGCTCCGGCGCGGGCGGCCTCGATTGTGGCGTTCAGGGCAAGAAGATTGGTTTGTTTGGCGATCGATTCGATCGAGCCGAGCATGCCGGCGATCGCGGATACGGCCTCCGACAGGTTTTCCAGGCGATCGTTGGCGAGACCCATCGTTTCCGCGATTGTATCGATACGCCGAACGGAACTTTGAACGGCGGCCTGTCCCTTGGATATCGCCTCTTCCGTCGCATGCGCCGCTTCCACGACCGAATGGCTTGATGCCGATATCTCGTTGATCGTTGTATTCAGTTCCTCGATGGCGGCGGCAATGGTCTGCGTGTTGTCGGCGACTTCCCGGACGTCGCCGGTCACGAACGAAACGGCGGCGATCGCCTCGCTCGCCTGCATCGATAGAGCCACCATGCTCTCAAGATCGCGGCGCCGTCCCGTCGTCATCGTCGTGCCAAGGTCCCGGATGGTGACCGACAGCGGGTGATCGGTCGTAATGGAGATGCGGCAATTGCCGTGATTGAGGTTATTTATAGCGACGAGGTGTTCTTCGTGTGCGTCGGCCACGGGCGGGAGGAAATCGTCATTTTCGAACATCGCAGACATAGAGGGTCTCCTGAACAGCAAAAAAACAAGCCGTCTGAAAATGCCATGACCGCGAGCGAAGCTGGAGAGGGCTTGTTATGCTGAATGCGATTGTACGGCTTAAAAGGCCGCGTTAGAATAATGGTTTAGGCGGATCGGTTCGGGGAGGCCGGGTCTTGCGAGGGACGGTGTCGACCGAAACTTTACGGCAGGAGAACCATCGATCCGGTCGTTTTGCGTTGCTCAAGGTCTTCGTGCGCCCGCGGCGCGTCCCAGAGCGCGTAGCGGCGATGAACGGATACGCGGATCGTCTGGTTCGCGACACGGTCGAAAAGCTCCCGGGCGGCTTCCAGCAGAATGTTTCGGTCGGCCATATAGTGCATGATCGTCGGGCGGGTAAGAAAGAGCGAGCCTTTTTGGCTGAGCACGGCTATATCGAACGGGGGGACGGGGCCGGAGGATTGCCCGAACGAAACCATCGTTCCGAGCGGTGAAAGGCAATCCAGCGACTTCCCGAACGTATCCTTGCCGACGGAATCGTAAACGACCGGAACCCCCCGGCCTTCGGTGATGTCCATGACGCGGGCGTGAAAGTCCTCTTTCGTGTAGACGATCGGATAGTGACAACCGCTGGCGCGAGCGATGTCCGCTTTTTCCTCGCTGCCCACGGTGCCGATGACGCGCGCGCCCAGGGAGTCCGCCCACTGGCAGGCGATCAGGCCGACGCCTCCGGCGGCGGCATGGATCAGCACGGTGTCGCCGGGTTTTACCCTGAACGTGCGGCGCAGCAGATATTCGGCTGTCAGCCCCTTGGTCATGATGGCGGCTGCCGTCACGTCGTCGATAAAGTCGGGCAGGGGAACGAGCCGGTCCGCGGGCATAAGGCGTGCCTCTGCGTAGGCTCCGACGGGCGGTGACGCGTAGGCGACGCGCTGGCCTTCGGACAGGCCCTCTACGCCGGGGCCGAGCTTTTCGACGATACCGGCGGCTTCAAGGCCCGGCGTAAAAGGCCGCCCGGGCAAAGGGTAGAGACCCGTCCGGTGATAGACGTCGATATAGTTGACGGCGATGGCGGTCTGGCGCAACAGAACCTCCCCTTCGCCGGGATCGGAAAGAGCGATCTCCCCGAAACGCATCGCGTCGGGGTCGCCGGGTTCGTCAACGAGAATGGCGCGTGTCTCCATGGCCGTAAAGTGTAGGCCGATGGACGTTCGTGGCAAGAGGAAACAGAACTATTCGATATTGAGAAGATTGCTGAAGAAGGTCTGGAGCACGACGACGTCGGTCGGTTGCGCCGGGGCTTCGGCTTTTTCTTCGGGAACGGCGAGTTCTGCGGGGACTTCCTGGATTTTGAGCATGGGGTGTACTCTTTTTTACTTAATTAAAAGGATATCACCTTCCCTAACCGTGCACCATAAAGACTAATATTGTATGAAGGCATGGTCCCTATGCACGCCGCGCATGGGTTTCGGTTGAATCGTTCTGTTCGGCATTGACCTTGCCCGCGCGGCATACAACAATTGTACGCACTTAAATCGTGCTTGACCAAAACGGAACGGAATAGAGACATGACTGAAATCAAGGTGCCTGCCCTGGGGGAATCCGTCAGCGAGGCGACGGTTGCGCGGTGGATCAAAAAAGAGGGCGAGGCCGTCAAAGCCGACGAACCGGTCGTCGAGCTTGAGACCGACAAGGTCACGCTGGAAGTAAACGCGCCCCATGACGGCGTCATTTCCTCCGTCGCCATTCCGGAAGGTGCGAGCGTCGAAGTCGGTGCTGTCCTCGGGGAGATGGACAAGGGCGGCGCGGCTGCCGCTCCGAAGAAGGACGAAAAATCGCCCCCGGCACAACCCGCAAAGGCGGTGGACGAGCCGAAGCTTGCACCGGCGGTGCGCAAGCTCGTCGAGGAAAACGATATCGATCTTGCGAAAGTGTCCGCGACCGGCAAGGACGGCCGGATATCCAAGGAAGACGTGCTGAACTATCTTGAGCGGGAAAAGGCGCCCGCGTCATCCCCGGCTCCCACACCCGCCGCCCCGGCTGCCAGGCCCGCAGGGCCGAAGCCGTCGCGCGAGACCGGCCCCCGCGAGGAACGCGTGCGCATGACCCGTTTGCGCCAGCGTATTGCAGAACGCCTGAAAGAAGCGCAGGACACGGCGGCGATGCTGACGACCTTCAACGAAGTCGATATGAGCGCGGTCATGGCCCTGCGCGGCGCGTACAAAGACGTTTTCGAGAAGAAACACAAGGTAAAGCTCGGCTTCATGTCGTTCTTCGTCAAGGCCGCGGTGAGCGCGCTGAAGGAATTCCCGGCAGTGAACGCCGAGATCGACGGGCAGGATATCGTCTACAAGAATTATTACGATATCGGCGTCGCCGTTTCGACGCCGCAGGGGCTCGTCGTTCCCGTTTTGCGGGGCGCCGACGAGAAGTCATTCGCCGATATCGAACGAGAGATTGTCGATCTCGGCACGCGGGCCCGCGAAGGCAAGCTGGCGATGGATGAGTTGCAGGGCGGCACGTTCACCATCACCAACGGCGGCGTGTTCGGTTCGCTGATGTCGACGCCGATTCTCAACACGCCCCAGTCCGGCATCCTCGGCATGCACAAGATCCAGCAGCGCCCCATGGTCATGGAGGACGGTTCGATCGCGGCGCGTCCGATGATGTATCTCGCCCTGTCCTACGACCACCGGATCGTCGACGGCCGCGAGGCGGTGAGCTTCCTCGTCCGTATCAAGGACGCGATCGAGGATCCGCAGCGGTTGCTGCTGAGCGTTTAGGGTTCGTGCAGAAATAAATACTCCATTTTGCTTGTTCTTTCGTCCGTCCGCTGCGTTGCAAAAAGCGTTGCATGCCAACGGTATGCGCCGTTCTTGCGCCTTGCAGACGAACAAAATCCCTGCGCAATCTGCATCATTTATTTCTGCTTGCTTTGGCTTCGCCAAACCAAAGCCTCATTGCCCTCCCCCGCAAGCGGGGGAGGGTTGGGTGGGGGTGAGTCAACCTGTCTGGAAAATGCTCTAGGTCGTTACATCTTCGAGGGCCTCGAACGCCAGAACCCTCTTGCTCTCGAGCAGGCGCATGGCCTCGTACGCCGACAGGTCCCTCGCGTCGTGAAGGTTCCCGACGTGAAGACGATGCACGTCCGCGCCGATCAGGTTCACCTGCTCGCGTGCGGTTGGGAGCCGGCTGGAGTAGAGATGGTTATGGTCGAGGCGGATGCCGAGACGCGCGGCGTTCATCAGCAACCGGTTGACCGGCTCCATGATATAGCTGTACTTGCCGTCGGGGCGGGCGAGAAGGTCGCTGTCGAGTCGGCTGGAAAGTCCGGCGACCGGATGGGTCGGCGCGATCAGCGCAATCGTTCGGTCTTTCGCCCGCTCGTGGCCAAAGCCGATTGCAAATGGCGTATCTTCGCGGAGCCGCTCCTGTTTTGCGATGAAATCGACGAAAGAGCTGTGCGCCTCCTGCAGTTCAACGGGTGTTTCGATATGAACGGCCCGGTTCGCCGCCGTTTCCAGAATCGGCGTGATGCGCTCTTCCCGCCGGCGGATTTCATATACGTTAATCCCGGCTTTCTCGCAGATCGCAAGGCTCATATGCTCGAAGAACTCGCGGCGGCGAGTGAGGAAGTCCTTTTCGAATCCTTTGTGGTCGATATAGACGTTGCGGATTCCCGCTTCGGCGATGTTCTTCGCGCAGTTCGGGCAGATGGGGTCTGTGACGAAAATGCTTGCGCCTTCGGTGCACGGAGATTTCAGGATGCAGGCGGTTTCGGCGTGAATCGTGCCGCTGGCATTGCCGATGCGCGTGTCCGGCCCGATTCGGCCCTTGATGATTTCCGGCCAGAAGTTTGTATGCACAACCGAATAATGGCTGCCGTCGAAATCTTCCCCCGCGATTGTAGCGGCGATCTTGTTCTGCGGGTGCTCGCTGTTGTTGACGACATCGACGGCGCGCTGCATGTGGTCGAACGGGGTGGGGTGCATGTCTTGATACTGGCAATCGGGAGTGGGGGAGCCGGGGCACGATTCGTCAGGCGAACGGATACCTTACATTAATATTCTGAAAAATAAAAGGCTTGTTTTTTTATATTAGAACCAATAGTGAGTATCACGTGGCTCCGCGGTGCGTACGAAGAGAGTCCGGTGTGTGAAAGAGTAGACAACAACGGAGTAGCTCATGGCAAACAGGGCACTCGGACTGATTGACAGGGAAAAGACGGACATCGCTATCGGGATCGCCTCCGTCACCGGGGATCGGGGCAAAGGAACTCTCGACAAGGACAGCGGTCTCTATCGGCAGTTCTTGCGAATGGACGCGCAGGGGATGATGTCCGAGCATCCCGGAGCGTACGTCAATACAAACGGGGATACGACGGGACCGGCATCGACGGCGCGTCTGCCGCTGACATGGAGGGCGGTCCGGACACAGATCCGGTTGCGCGAGGCCTGTCAGGCCAAGGGACTCAGTCCCTGGATCATCGGCGAACATTTTCATTCCCGCCATGCCGCGCAAGTGGACGAACTCCTGAAAAAACCCGGACCCAAAATCGTAGGCCCGGGTAATTTTTATGAGGCTCTTGTCATCCTGAAGGCCCTTGAGGGGGCCGACAGGCGTTTCGGACGCAAGGGAAAAGCGAAGCCGAAACCTCTGGTTGTCTACAACCCGAGAGGAGAAGACGGGCGCGGCTTCTGGGACGACCTGTTTGCGTATGTCGGTCTCGATACGGAAAAGCTGAAACAGGCGCGAATCCATATCTGCGAGACCGAAGCGGAGGTTGCCGACCAATACGGAAAAATCACGAGAGCGGGCAAGATCCGGAAGGCGTTCAACGAGGCCGCGCCGCCTGTCGATGTCAGGGCGGACCGCGTTGTTTATTTCTGTAGCAACAACCGGAAGAAGGGTTTCGATTTCGCGCAGCTTTTCAGGGAGTGCGGGATCGCCACCGATTTCCGGTACTTGTCGGACCTCGTCGGCGCCATGCCCAACGCTCCGGAGGAAAGCGGCACAGGCGAGGGAAACGCCATGTCCAAGGCAAAAGCCGCCGCGGTCCTCGTCAAAAGTCTCGAGCGGCACGGCGGCTTGACTGATGAAAGAGGCTACAAAGCCGGTTCCGCGACGCTTTCCAGCGACATCGTCATGGAGTTCCACGAACCGGGCCTGATCGACCATCCGCGGATGCAAAAATATCGCCATCTGGTTCTGCCGGGGCAGGAAAAACGCATTCCGGGCAGCGAAATGGCGTATATGGCGCAAGTTGCGGGAATGGACAGTTTCTTCGACGACGTCAATGCGGCGTTCGATGACATGGAGCAATCGAGGGCGGATCCGGAGGGAAGAGTCGACCGGCGCTTGACGATCCGGAGCAGCCTGATTTTATCCGAGGTCAAGGGGAGCGGGCGGAGTTGCGCTGTGACGGGCGTTCAGACCTATCAGCTCCTGAGGCAGCCGCAGCCCTCCGATTGCGATTGCTTCGAACTGGAAAACCATATCGCTTTTCAGGACCGGCCCGACGTAAGCGTGGCCGAAATTCAGGAGCGCGACGGGCGGATGCACCTTGAGACGCACAATGCCCGTGCGGTTCGGGCGCTCATCAAGGTGGCGCAATTGCCGCTTCGTCCGGGCGGCGAGCCAAGGCCATGGATAAAGCCGCGATTGGTGCTGTTGCTCACGGACCGGAACCTCATGGGAAACCTCGACCCGACCGACCTGTGTGAAGTGCAGGGCAACGAATTCAATCTGGCACAGAACGGCTACCGCATATCCCGCGACCCCATCGAACTGTCCTCGATGGCCGATTTCAGGGAACTGAAACGAAAGTTCCGGGGGTTGATCGTTTTTCCGCCGCGTCAGGATATGACACTGCTCGACAAGGTGCGGCGTCTTACTCTTGTTTCAAGCTGGGTTGTCGGCCAGTCGCTCGGGGATCATGCCATCAAGGGCGGTCCTGTCGTTCTGGCCGATCCCGCCCTGCACAAGCTTTTTGCGTCCTTGCACCGCAAGGGGAAATCGGCACTTCTCCCGGAGCATTCCTACCGGGATCCGCTCCGGAGCGGGGGACTTGTCAACGGGCTCGACGCATCATGGAAGCCGCACGAGTTCATACGCTACCCGCGCGACGCGCAGCGGTGGGATTTCGACATTCCCCAATCGCCGAGAACGTTCAACGTCGCGTTTCTCGGGTCGGCGAAAAGTCAGGATCTGGACGGCCTGACCGATTCCCGAAGGCTGGTGCGCGGTTTCATCGCCAAAGGCTGGGGTATTCGCCACGGTCACGGCGGCGAGGGCGATATGAACGAATTCGCGCAGGCCGGGATCGACGCGGCCCGGAACGGAGAGAATGTCTGGCAATTCGGTGTCACGACGCCGCTCGCCGCAATCGAAAAGAACCCACCCGGATATGAGGATGCCGGGTTTGAATGGACCATGGTTCCGGATATGGAGGATCGCGTCCCCGGCATTCTGATGCCGGACGTTCAGGTCTGCGTCGCGCGTCGCGGCGGACCGGGAACGGTGCAGGAGATCGCGGCGGCAATGCTCGATAACCTGACCGGGAAAGCCAGCCGGAAAATCATTATCTGCAACGACCCGGAATACCATTGCGGTCGGAAACTCGGGCCGTGGGACGGCCTTCTTGAAATGTTTTCCGCTAAGGAGCTTTCCGATATGAACGTTGAGGTGGTCCGGACGGTCGGGCAGGCGCTTCACGTCGCTGAAGCGTTCCGCAAGGGGCTGGAACGGAGGGAGGCGCTTGTGTCGGAATGTTCCGCCGCGGTGGCTGGCTGGCGGTTCGAGGTCGGCTGAGGCATGGAAATCCTGATCGATAAGGACGGCGAGGGCCGGATCACGGGTGTCAGCGCGATGCGCGGAACGCCGCTTGTCGCGATCGATCCCCGTCTTCAGGAATTGCCGCCGGAACAGCAGGCGCTCAACGTCGTTCTGGCCGCGCTGTTTCGGGCTCGCCGTCACGCCAACGAATATCGCGCCATACAAGGTCACAAGGGCGAGGACATGTTTCATGGTGCGGCGATTGCGGGTACCCGCGACGGGCGTTCCTTTCTCGGTGTGAACCGCCAGATCGTGACCGACTATACCTGGCGGCTTTGCGCGGAATTCAATGCGGTGAGTTCGTTCGACCAGCTGCTCGACCGGGGAGACGATCTTGTCACCGATATCTGGTTCGTGGGAGCGCGCGCCAACTACGAGAAAAACATCGCTCTTCTGGACGGCGAGGAGGGGCGGCGGGCGGTGCCGTGCGCGAGTTGCCTTTGTCTGTTGAACCGCGTCAACCCGGATATGAACGTTCATCTTCTTCCGGCGTTCGACCCGGCGCGGCATTTGATCTCCCCTTATACCGGCAGACCGCTTGCGAGTGTTGCCGAAGACGAGGTTTTCACCGCCCGGGCGGGGGACATGTTCCGGCATTCCGTTCTTGAAGTGACCGGGCGGGAGAATATGGAGTCGCTGCGCCGCGCGTCGGAATTCCTGTTCGGTGCTCATGAAGCAGAACATGTTTGCATCCCGGATTCAGATGCTTGCAACAGAACAATAAACGATTACATGATGTGCCGCCTGCGGGGCGTCTGTGCGAAGGCGGGGCCGGAAGATCAGGAGGTTCAGCTCGCGGTCCTGCGGATGGACGACGGAAGCCTGTTCGAGGCTGCCTACGTTGAAAACGGCCGTACGACGCCGCCCGCCCTGTCGCTGGCCATTTACACGGCCAATGCGATACAGACGCCCGCCCGCGTGCGCGAGGTGTTCTATACGGAGTTTCGCACGGGCGCGCTGGCGGCTTTGCGGGATGATCGGCGTTCGCCCGGTTCGTTCACGCTCTCGCTTCCGGACGGTACGGCGATCGAGCGCTTGCGCAAGAATGCCGCCGGGCCCGATAACAACGCGGATATTCATATTCTCGTGCCGAACGATCCCGCGCATTTCGACCCGATCAGGCACATGCGCACCTATCAGCTCATGGACGTAACGCCCTTGCGGTTCGTCGGAACCAAGGAAGCGCGCGGGATCGCTCGTCATAGTTATGCGCGTGGCGACGGCGGATTGCAACCGGGCTAGCGCACGGCTCTGTTGACGGCGGGGTAGGGGCTGCTATCTTTCTTCATTCGTATCAGGCGCATGGAGCGGAGCGGGTTATCGAAATGAGTGAAGACAGCTACGACGTGATCGTCATCGGCGCCGGTCCCGGCGGTTATGTCTGCGCGGTGCGCTGCGCGCAACTCGGCATGAAGGTCGCCTGTGTGGAAAAGCGCGGAACGCTTGGCGGCACGTGCCTCAATGTCGGCTGCATACCCTCTAAAGCCCTCTTGCACGCCTCCGAAAAATATGAAGAAGCGCGCAAGCATCTTGCAGGCTTCGGCGTGCGGACCGGCGACGTTTCGCTCGATCTGGACACCATGATGGGCCATAAAGACAAGGTCGTCGAAGCCAACACAAAAGGCATCGAGTTCCTGTTCCGAAAAAACAGGATCGACTGGATCCGCGGCGCGGCGAAAATCGTCGGGAGCGGGCGCGTCGAGGTCGAGGGCAAACAATTTGACGCGAAGAGCATCGTCATCGCCACCGGTTCGGACGTTATTTCTCTGCCCGGTATCGCGATCGACGAAGAGAGGATCGTTTCCTCGACCGGCGCGCTGGCGCTGGAAACGGTTCCGGAAAGCATGGTCGTGATCGGGGGTGGCTATATCGGACTCGAAATGGCAAGCGTCTGGAGCCGGCTAGGCGCCAAAGTTCAGGTTGTGGAGTATCTCGACCGTATCCTGCTGGGAATGGATTGCGAAATATCAAGCGAAATGCAAAAAATAATGAAAAAGCAGGGGCTTGAATTCATTCTTGAAAGAAAGGTTACAGGAGCGCGGACCTCGAAGCGCGGTGTCGAGCTTACGATGGAACCGGTCGGAGGCGGCGAGGTGGAAAGCGTGAGGGCTGACATCCTCCTTGTCGCTGTCGGGCGCAAGCCGTTTACGGAAGGGCTAGGCCTCGACACGGTCGGGGTCGAACTGGATGAGCGCGGTCGTATCAAAACAGACGCCCGTTTTCAGACGAACGTGGCGGGGATTTACGCAATCGGAGATGTGATCGCGGGGCCAATGCTGGCCCACAAAGCCGAGGACGAGGGTATTGCACTTGCCGAATTGCTGGACGGGCAGGCGGGCCATGTCGATTATAATTTGATCCCCGGTGTCGTCTACACATGGCCGGAAGCCGCGCAAGTGGGTAAGACCGAGGAACAGCTGAAAGAGCAGGGCGTCGATTACAAGGTCGGAAAATTTCCGTTCATGGCCAATGGCCGGGCCCGCGCGATGGGCGCTACGGACGGCTTCGTTAAAATTCTGGCGGACGCTCGCACCGACCGGGTACTCGGGGCGCACATTATCGGCCCCGAAGCGGGTACACTGATCGCCGAGGTGGCGATTGCCATGGAGTTTGGCGCCTCCAGCGAAGACATTGCGCGTACCTGCCATGCCCACCCGACGCTTGAAGAGGTCGTCAAGGAGGCGGCGCTGGCGGTGCACGGAAGGCCGATACATATCTAAATGATCTGAAAAACATTTCTCTCGGTACGGGCTGTTTTTCTTGATCTGGTGGTTGTATACGACCACCTACCCGGTAACCCGGGGGTGTGCGGCCTTATAAATGCGAATCAGTTCCTTCGCATTTATTTCTGTGTAGCGCTGGGTCGTGCTTAAGGACGCGTGGCCGAGCAGTTCTTGAATTTCGCGTAAATTCGCGCCGTTCTGCAGGAGGTGCGTCGCGAAACTGTGGCGCAGCGCGTGGGGCGTGGCGGTTTCCGGAAGGCCCATATTCCCCCGTATCGTCCGCATGTCCCGCTGGGCGACGCCCTGATTGAGGCGCTTGCCTCGCGCGCCGAGGAACAGCGGACGGTCCGTCGTTTCCGGAAAGGGGCAGGCGGCGCGGTAATCGTCGATGGTTTTCTGGACGATGGGCAGCATCGGGACTCTCCGCTCCTTGTTGCCCTTGCCGCGCACGGTGAGGAAGCCGTCGCGGGGCAGATGTCCGACGTTCAGCGAAAGCGCCTCGTCGATCCGCAGGCCCGCCCCGTAGAGCAGTGTGAACAGCGCCTGATCCCGCAGACCCGTCCAGTCCTCGCGCACCGGGAGCAATACCGTCTTGATCTGGTCTTCGTAAAGCGGTTTCGGCAGGCGGTGGGGGAGTTTGGGAGAGCGGACGGCTTTAACAGCGGCGTTGTGGGCGATGCCCTGCCGGTCGAGCCAGTTCAGGAAATTCTTCACGCCCGAGAGCGCGCGGGCGCGGGTGGCGGCTTTCGTCCCGTCCATCGCCCGGCGGGAGAGCCACGCCCGAAAGTCGTTGATGCGCGCGCCGGAGAGGGCGTTCAATCCGATTTTCTGCTCGTGATGCCGCGCAAGGAACGCGATAAAAACGGCCACGTCGCCCGTATAGGCGCGGAAGGTATGTTTCGAGACGTTCTTTTCGTAGCGCAGCCAGTCCTGCCATTCGTCAAGACTTTGCGCAAGGTCGGCGGCGCAATATGAGTCGCGAGTCGTGAGGAGCGAGTCGCAAGAATTCTGTGACGAGCCTGAAATCATTGTCCTGCAACTCGCTATTCGTACTCACTTCGGCAAATTCAGCCATGACCGGAAACAGCGCTCGACGACGCGGGCGAGAAAGGCGACCTGATCGGTGGCCTGGCCTTCCTCGAAACCGTTCGGGTCGCGGCTGCCAAAAGCAAGGATCGCGGGCGGCGTGTTCATGGAAATATCGACGCGCAGCAACGCCTGCGAGGCGACGAGGTTCGCGCCGCCGCCATAGATGGCCTCGATTCCCTGAATATTGCTCTGGAGCAGGGCGCTCTTGTCGCCCATCCAGCGGTCGATCGTGCCTTCGGGCACGACCCGGATGCCGCTTGTATGGACGTGCGGGATGTCGCGCCCGTTCGATTCGACGATCAGCGCCGTGATGTCGACATCAAGAATCGCGGAAATGTCCATCGTGATCGTACGGATGAAATCGTCGAAACTGTTTGCCTCGAGCAGCAGCAACACGGCCTGATGCACGCGGTGCTGGTTGTTCATGTTGGCGCGGGAGTTTTCGACGATTTCGCGCGTTGTCTGGATGACTGCGTCCTTGTCGGCCCGTAGACGGGCGATCATATAGGACTGAAAGTCCGCGACTTTTCGGTCGGAACTGCCCGCCGGAGGGGCAAGAAACTCGAAAATTTCCGGGTGTTTCTGCAAAAACGAAGGATCGGTGCGCAGGAAGTCAATTACATCGTCCGGGGACAGGTCGGTCATGGAAGGGGCCTCGGCGGAAATTTCGGACATGGGGATTTTCCTGTGTGCTGGTGAATCGCGGCGTTCAGCTTAGCACATTCAGGGGAAGAGATCGTCCGGATTTTAACCTTTCAAACAGACAGGGTGCGGATAAAGCCCGCGCATTGCGCGGGGCCATGCGCCCCTCACCCAACTCTTTCTCCATGGGGGAGAGGGCTTGTCGCCTACAAAATCGATTGCCCCGTTTTCTTCCAGTCTGCCACAAACGTTTCCAGACCCTTGTCGGTAAGCGGGTGATTGTAGAGCTGTCTGAGCAGGGCGGGGGGGAGGGTGGCGACGTCCGCGCCCATTTTGGCGCTCTCGATGATATGGCCGGCATGGCGCACGGAGGCGACCAGAATCAGGGTCGATATCTCCGGGTAGTTCTCGTAAATCGTCATAATCTCGCGGATGAGGTCGAGGCCGCTCGCCCCGATATCGTCGAGACGGCCCACAAAAGGCGAGACGAACGTCGCCCCGGCCTTGGCGGCGAGCAGGGCCTGTCCGGCGGAAAAGCATAATGTAACGTTGACCATCGCGCCTTCGTCCGTCAATTCCTTGCAGACTTTGAGGCCTGCCGGGGTCAGGGGCACCTTGACGGCGATGTTGTCGGCGATGGCGGCGAGTTTGCGCGCCTCTTTGATCATCGTCGGGTAATCGGTCGCGGCGACCTCGGCGCTGACCGGGCCGTCGACGGTCTCGCAAATCTCCGCGATCAGGTCGAGAAAGTTCTTTCCCGATTTCTCGATGAGCGAGGGGTTCGTCGTGACGCCGTCCACAAGGCCTGTGGCGGCGAGGTCCCGGATTTCAGATATATCCGCCGTGTCGATGAAAAATTTCATACCAAAGAAATAGGCGCTTCCCGCGCGCCGGTCAATTGACGTCTTTCGTTTTGGCGGGGGGCGCGATAGGTTTGACGTCATGAGCGCGCCCCGCACCGTCTCGGTCCTGACGCCCTTCCCGGTCTGGAAGGCCTATACCTACGCCGTGCCGGACGGCATGGACGCAAGGCCCGGCGCGTACGTGACCGTGCCGCTCGGCAGGCGGGAGATTCCGGGCGTGGTCTGGGACGATCCGCCGGACGAGGTCCCGCCGGGGAAGCTAAGGGAAATCATCGAGATCCACGACCTTCCGCCGATGCCGGAGGTGCACCGGCAATTCATCGACTGGACCGCCCGCTATTCCATGAACGAGCGCGGCAGCGTCCTCAAGATGACGCTGAGCGTTCCCGATGCGCTCGCCCCGCCGAGGGCAGTGGTGGCGTATCGGGCGAGAGGCCCCCTCTCCCCTGTGGGGAGGGGGCAGGGTGAGGGGCATAAAAACCCTTTCGCCGGAACGGCGACACCGCAAAGAACGACGCAGTTCGCTCGCCAACTCCGCCGCGACCAGACCGAAGTCGAGACAAAGCTCTGGTACGCGCTGAGGGATCGGCGGTTTCAGGGGGCCAAGTTTCGCAGGCAATTCGAAATCCATCCTTACATCACAGACTTTGCGTGTCCGGAGGCGAAGCTGGTCGTCGAACTTGATGGAGGGCAGCACGACCCGGACGACGTGCGCGAAAGGGAACGGACCGATTTCATCGAACGCCACGGCTTTCGTGTCATCCGCTTCTGGAACAATGAGGTGAACGAAAATTTCGAAGGCGTCATGCAGGTTATTGCTGAAGCGCTTTTATGCCCCTCACCCAACCCTCTCCCCACAGGGGAGAGGGCTATTACCCCCGTCCGACGCCGCATCCTCGATATCCTGTCCGACGGGGTTTCCCGGCGGGCGTCGGAGATTGCGCACGAGGCGGGGTGTACGCCGGGGGTGGTGAAGGGGATGGCGGAGGCGGGGCTGATCGTGCCGGTCGAGCGGCCCGAGGCCGCGCCGTGCCGCAGGCCGGAGCCGCAAGGCGCGGTTGCCCTGTCCGACGCGCAGCGGGCGGCGGCCGATGCGTTGACCTCGTATATCCATTCCGGCGACTTCCACGCCGCGCTGCTCGACGGGGTGACGGGGGCCGGGAAGACGGAGGTCTATTTCGAGGCGGTGGTGGAAGCCTTGAGGCAGGGGCGGCAGGCGCTCATCCTTCTTCCCGAAATCGCGCTTTCGAACGCCTTTCTGGACCGGTTTCAAAAGCGATTCGGCTGCGCGCCGGGCCTGTGGCATTCGCAGCTGTCCGGCGGGGCGCGCAAGAGGACGTGGCGCGGCGTGGCGGACGGATCGTGCAAGGTGATCGTCGGGGCGCGTTCGGCGCTTTATCTTCCCTATGCCGATCTCGGCCTGATCGTCGTCGACGAGGAGCACGACCCGGCCTACAAGCAGGAGGAAGGAACGATCTATAACGCCCGCGACATGGCGATCGTCCGTGCCAGCATGGGGAAAATTCCGGTCGCGCTCGTCTCGGCAACGCCTTCGCTCGAGACCATGCACAATGTCTGGGCCGGGCGCTACCGCCAGCTTCATTTGCCGGACCGGTTCGGCGGAGCGCGGTTTCCCGACGTTCACGTCATCGACATGCGAGAGGACAAGCCGGAGAGCCAGCACTTCATCGCGCCGACGCTCAAGACGGCGGTGGAGGAAACGCTTGCGGCCGGGCAGCAGGCGCTTTTGTTTTTGAACCGGCGAGGCTACGCGCCGCTGACTATCTGCCGGTCCTGCGGTCACCGGATGGAATGCCCGCGCTGCACCGCCTGGCTCGTCGAGCACCGGAGCCGGGGCCGCCTGCAATGCCATCATTGCGGCTTCGAAATCCGGGATGCGGGACAATGCCCGTCCTGCCATGAAACCGGTTCCTTCGCCGCTTGCGGCCCCGGCGTCGAGCGAATTTACGAGGAGGCGAAAGCGTACTGGCCGCAGGCGCGGATCCTGCTGATGGCGAGCGATACGGCGGACAGCGACGACAAGCTCCGCCAGATGCTCTCGGATATTCGCGAGGGCCGGATCGATATCATCGTCGGCACGCAGATTATCGCCAAGGGGCACCACTTTCCGGGCCTGACCTGCGTGGGCGTGATCGACGCCGATCTCGGTCTGCACGGCGGGGATTTGCGGGCCACCGAGCGCACCTATCAACTTTTGCACCAGGTCGCGGGCCGTGCCGGGCGGGCGGCGGAGAAAGGGCGCGTGTTTCTCCAGACCTTCAACCCGGAGAGCCGGATCGTGCAGGCGCTGGCGGGCGGAGAGCGCGACGAATTCCTGCGGGTCGAAATGGCCGAGCGGGAAGCCGCGAACATGCCGCCGTTCTCAAGGCTTGCCGGGATTATTGTCGCGGGCCGGGACGAAGGGCAGGTGGACGCGGTCGCGAGCGCTCTGGGGCGCACCGCCCCGCGCGCGGACGGCCTGACCGTTCTCGGCCCCGCGCCCGCCCAGTTCGCGATGCTGCGCGGCAAACACCGCAGGCGGCTTCTCGTGATCGCGGACAAAAAGCTGAACGTCCAGAAAACGCTTCAGCACTGGATCGGGGGGCATAAAATCCCCTCGACGGTCCGGGTTACGATCGATATCGACCCACAGTCGTTTTTCTAGGAACGCGTCATCGCAACACCGGAACCGTGCGCGACCGGTCGAGGAACATCCGGTTTTTGTCGTCGGTGTAAACCGCGCCCTGTTCGTTTGCGAGTGCGTTGTGGTACGCGTAAATCACGTTCATCTGCTGGACGCCCTGCATATCCCAGCCGTCGTAATTGAAGACCGGATCGCGCGTGATGAACGGGAAAACGCTGCGCAGGGTCGTATCGAAGTTGCGGCTGAACGCGTCGCCGAAGGTCGGACTCAGAATAATGTTGATGACGAGAACGCCGTCGTCTGTCAGGCGGCTTTTGACCGTTTCGTAGAACTCCCGCGTGACCAGATGTTCGGGCACGGAAAGATTGCCGTAATAGGCGTCGATGAAAATCAGGTCGTATTCCTGCTCTGTGCCGGTCAGGAAGGCGCGAGCCGGAACGGGATGAAAGCGTTTGTTCGCGCCGAGTTTTTGTTTGAGGAAATGCTCTTCCGCGATCTCTTTCAACGATCCGTCGATATCGACATAGTCGTATTCGTTCAGGCCGTCGTCGAGCCCGAAGGTAAATCCGCCCGCGCCGATGACAAGAATGTTTCGCGGCGTCCTGTTGCCGTACTTCTCCGTGATCGGGTCGAGAAAGGTGCGTTCTGCGTATTCGATATAGTTGTGCTTCTCCCCGTTCGGGCCGATTTTCGAATCGAAATTCTTGTTAAGGGAAAGGTATCGGCTTCCATCTTCTGTCTCAAAGATGGCAATAAGGTTGTAGCGGTTGTTATCGACAATATCGCGGTTTCGCAAAAGTGTTCCGCTGTTCAGCAGAATGGCAAGCGCGAAACAGCCGAAAGCGACGAGTGGCTCGAGCTTGAGGGGTTTGCGCGAAACTGCGATCGTCAACGCGGCGAGGCAGCCAATGGTTACAACGGCGGTATTGTGAACGCCTAAAAACGTCATCAGCACGAGCGTGCAGAAGACCGCGCCCATAAAAGACCCGAGGGTCGAAAAAAACAGGATCCTTCCCGCAAGCGTCGAGAGTTTTTCACGCGGGAAGAAGTGACCCGCGAGCGGAATAGTCTGACCGAGCAGAAAGACAGGCACTGCGAGGAAAATGGCGGAGTAGATCACCGCGAGCGCAAGGCGATCCGTAATGCCGAACGCCTTAAGCATCAGTTCAAAAAAGACATCGAGAGAGGCGTAGGAAAGTCCAAGCGTCAGGATGATCGCCGATATCATGAAGTTTCGGGCGAGCTTAAGGCGAGGCAGCGACCATGTCCCGTCCGAAAGGCGCATGGCCCGGAACCTTCCTCCTGCGTGGTAGCCGAACGCGAGGGGCATCAGAACCGCGGCGATAATAATGGAAATGGTATCGGTCCCGCTTCCGAAATAGGGCAGCGTCGAGCGGATCGCAAGAAGCTCCGCCGACAGAACGACGTAGCCCTCAAGAAAGATAATGGCCAGAAGCATGAGAGATTTTTTGTCCATGCTGCCATGATAGGCAGGCCCGGAAGGCGCTGCAAATTATTTTCGGAGCGTGGATAAGTCTTTAAAGCCTCTAGGGAGGATCGTTTGATGTGGTAAAATCTCCGCCATGTTCAAGTTGTACCAGCCCGCCGGAAAGGCGTTGCCCAAAGAGCTGACGTCGTACGATTTCATCAAGGCCTATGCGGTCCTTTTGATGATCGTCGATCATGTCGGCTATTACTTCTATCCGGACGAGGACTGGCTGCGGGTGATCGGTCGTCTGTGTGTGCCGGTATGGTTCTTCCTGATTGGCTACGCCAGAAGCCGCGACATGAGCGAGCGGCTGTGGATCGGTGCTGCCATTCTCGTTGTCGCCGATATTATCGTGGGGATCGAGGTTTTTCCGCTCAACATCCTTGCGACCATGCTCTTCATTCGGCTGGTGATCGATCGCGTTATGGCCTCGGCTGTCAAGAACTACGAGGTTCTGTTCGGTATCGGGTTCATGCTGTTCTTTCTATCGATTCCGACGAGCTTTTTGCTTGATTACGGGGTTAGCGGCGTCCTGTTCGCCATGTTCGGCTGGTTCATGCGTAACCGGGATCAGGTCAAATATTCGATGCGGGGTATCGTTGAGTCGTTCGTCCTGGTATTTTGCGTCGGCGCTTGGAGCTTCTACCAGATTTTCGCCTTCCAGTTCGACCAGTTGCATGCATCCGCTCTGGTCGCCGGTATTGCCGCAGTGTGCGGCGTTCTGTTCTTTTTCCGCCCGGTGGTTTATCCCGGTCTGACGCATGTTATGCCTGCGCCTGTTGTCTGGAGCCTGCAGATTCTAGGCCGGCGGACGCTGGAGATTTACGTTGCTCATCTGGTTCTCTTCAAGTTCTGGGCAATCCTTTTCAACGAGAACGACGACAGATTCAACTGGTTCGACTTCAAATTATCAAGTCTTTTCTAGCGATTCGGCAATTCGTCGGGGTTGGGATGCTTGCTTGTTGTCCCGTCCTCGTGTTAAATCTTTCGCGTTCAACAGGCGAGATCACAAGCCTTACAGGGGTACAGGACACCAGTGGCCAAGAAGTCAGATTCCAGTTCCATCGCCTTTCGTTACGCACTGGCGCTGATCGAAATGGCGCAGGAGGAGAAGGCGCTCAAGAGCGTTGAAGCCGATATGGCGAAGCTTGAAGAGCTACTTGCCGGGTCGAGGGAAATGCTTGTTCTCGTTCGAAATCCGCTCCTAAGTCAGAAGCAGCAGCTTCAGTCGATGGCGCTTCTCGCGGAGGAAGCGAAGTTTCACAAACTCACTGCAGGTTTTCTTGGCGTACTGGCGCAGAATCGCCGTCTTTCCTACCTGGGTGTTGTTCTGGTCGCTTTTCGTCGCGAGATGTCCCGTCGCCGGGGCGAAGTCATTGCAAACGTCGAGTGTGCCTATGCGCTTACCCCCGCTCAGGCAAAGGCCCTGAAGACGGAGCTTGGCAGGGCGCTGGGCCGTACTGTCGGTTTGGACGTGAAGGTGGATCGCAGTCTGATCGGCGGTCTGCGGGTCACAGTCGGGTCCAGGATGATCGACAACACCATTCGTCGCAAGCTTGAGCGTCTGCGCCGCACTCTGCGCGGACAGGCGGGAAACACAATGAATGAGGTAGCCTAGATGGAAATTCGTGCCGCTGAGATATCCGAAATCCTCAAGAAGCAAATCGCCGGATTCGGCGTGCAGGCCGATGTCGCCGAGATCGGGCAGGTGCTGTCAGTCGGAGATGGCGTGGCCCGCGTCTACGGTCTCGACAAGTGCCGGGCGGGCGAAATGGTCGAGTTTCCAGGCGGCGTGCGCGGCATGGCGCTCAATCTCGAGGTCGACAATGTCGGTGTCGTGATTTTCGGGGACGACCGCGACATCAAGGAAGGCGACATCGTTCGTCGGACCGGCGAAATCGTTGAGGTTCCGGTCGGGCCAGAACTGCTCGGCCGCGTCGTCGACGCGCTCGGCAATCCGATCGACGGCAAGGGACCGATCAAGGCGAAGGAACTCCGCCGGGTCGACGTCAAGGCACCGGGCATCATTCCGCGCAAGTCTGTCCATGAGCCGATGCAGACAGGTCTCATGGCTATCGATGCGCTCGTGCCAATCGGTCGCGGCCAGCGGGAACTGATTATCGGTGACCGTCAGACGGGCAAGACAGCCGTTGCGGTCGACACGATCATCAACCAGAAATATTTCAACTCTTCGCCAAACGAGAAGGACCATCTGTACTGCATCTATATCGCGGTCGGTCAGAAACGTTCCACAGTGGCGCAACTCGTTAAGGAACTCGAGGATAAAGGGGCGATGGAATATTCCATCGTCGTCGCCGCCACGGCATCAGATCCGGCGCCGATGCAGTTTCTTGCTCCGTACGCCGGGTGCGCCATGGGCGAGTGGTTCCGCGACAACGGGCGGCACGCGCTCGCGATCTATGACGATTTGTCGAAGCAGGCGGTCGCGTACCGTCAGATGTCCCTGCTGCTGCGCCGTCCGCCTGGCCGGGAAGCTTACCCCGGCGACGTTTTTTATCTGCACTCGCGCTTGCTCGAACGTGCGGCTAAGCTGAACGAACAGCACGGATCCGGTTCGCTGACCGCTCTGCCGCTCGTCGAGACGCAGGCCGGGGACGTTTCGGCTTACATTCCGACGAACGTCATTTCTATCACGGACGGTCAGATATTTCTCGAGACGGGTCTTTTCTTCAAAGGCATTCGTCCGGCGATTAATGTGGGCCTGTCGGTGTCGCGTGTGGGTTCTGCTGCACAAATCAAGGCGATGAAGCAAGTCGCCGGGAAGATCAAGCTCGAACTCGCTCAATACCGGGAAATGGAGGCCTTTTCGCAGTTTGCCTCGGACCTCGACGCAGCGACCCAGCGCCTTCTGGCGCGCGGCGCGCGGCTGACCCAGATGCTCAAGCAGCCGCAGTATTCGCCGATGCGTGTTACCGAGCAGGTCGTCGTTATCTTCGCCGGGACGCGCGGGTACCTCGATGAGATTCCGGTGGGAGATGTAACCGGTTTTGTCCAGCGCCTGATCGAGGATGTTCGCGTAAACGGGCGAAAGATCCTCGACGAACTGGATGAGAAAAAGGAAATCGACGAATCGCTCGAAGACAATATTGTCGCTTACCTGGACGAGTTCACAAAAGGCTATTCTGCAAAGAAGGCGGCCTAGTTAGTTTTTCTCGTCACCACAGGGCCGGGACGCCAAGGAAGGTTTTTCGATCTATGCCCAGTCTAAAGGATTACAGAGATCGCATCCAGAGCGTGAAATCGACGCGGAAGATTACGTCGGCCATGAAAATGGTCGCGGCCAGCAAGCTAAAGAAGGCACAGGAGGCGGCCGAGGCAAGCGAGCCTTACGCGCGTGCGATGCGGGCTATGATGGCGCGGGTGGCTGCCGGCGTGGCGATCAACGATTCCGGCCCGCGGTTGCTGGTAGGGACGGGGAGGGACCACGCGCATCTTCTTGTCGTCGTTACGGCAAGTCGGGGATTGTGCGGCGGGTTCAACAGCAACCTCGTCCGCCTTGCTCGCAAGGAAATTTCCCGTTTGCAGGGCGAGGGCAAGAGCGTCCGGCTGGTTTGCATCGGCCGGAAGGGCCGCGATGCTTTGAGGCGCGATTTTGAGGAACTCATTGTGAAATCCTTCGTCGGTCTGGGCGGGCGCGAGGGGATTTCCTTTCGGAAGGTTGACGAGATCACCCGGTTCATTCTGGCCCGGTTCGAGGAGGGACAGTTCGACATTTGCTCCCTGATCCATAATCAATTCAAAAACGTGCTGGTGCAAATTCCCTCGACGCAGCAACTCATTCCGCTCCCCGTTCCGACGGAGTCAGGCGAGCCGGACGCGGTTGCGGACAGGGGGCAGTACAGTGCCGCCGAGCAGCGTTATGGCTTCGAGCCGGAGGAGAGCATTCTGCTCGCGCAACTGCTGCCGAAAAACCTTGGCGCGCAATTGTATCAGGCACTACTCGACAGTGCCGCCGGTGAGCAGGCCGCGCGCATGACCGCGATGGATAACGCGACAAGCGCCGCTGGCGACATGATCGACGACTTGACATTGCAATATAACCGCGAGCGTCAGTCGGTCATCACCAAGGAACTGATTGAAGTCGTCTCGGGCGCAGAGGCGACGTAAGGTTATTGACCACAGATGAACGCAGATGAACACGGATTATAGTGAGAAAGAAATCAATGAACTAACCTTTACTGTCAACGGCTGTGCCATGGCGGTTTTAAATCAAGTTGGGCATGGGTATAATGAAAAGATTTACGAAAATGCTTTGGCGATTGAGTTAGCGAGTAATGGGTTGGAGTTTGATCAGCAAAGGCATTTTAGCGTCACTTATAAAGACATAAGTATTGGTACCTTTGTTCCTGATTTTGTGGTCAATAGTATTTTGATAATTGAAATTAAAACGATTGAAAAAATCAGTACAAATGAAAAAGGGCAAGTATTAAATTACCTCAGGGCAAGCGGCTTGCCAATTGGACTTATACTAAATTTCAAACATGCAAAATTGGAGTGGCAAAGAGTTATACTATAAATCTGCGTTCATCTGCGTTCATCTGTGGTTAAAAAAAGAGGAATTGCCAAACTAACTGTAACGACTGACCAACGAAAAAAGGAAAACTGAATGACAGAAGCACAAGGGTTTGTACAACAGGTTCTCGGCGCGGTGGTGGACGTGCAGTTCGAGGAAGGGGCGGTGCCTCAGATCCTCAACGCCCTACACACGGAAAACGAGGGCAAGACGCTCGTGCTTGAGGTCGCCCAGCACCTCGGGGAGAATACGGTGCGCTGCATCGCCATGGACGCCACGGACGGTCTCGTTCGGGGACAGGAGGTCTTCGACACCGGTGCGCCGATTTCCGTGCCGGTCGGTCCGGAAACGCTGGGCCGTATCATGGACGTGACAGGCAACGTGATTGACGAGGGCCCGGCGATGAAGACGAAGGAGCGCTGGTCCATCCACCGCGAAGCGCCGGATTTCGTCGATCAGGCGGTCGAGACTGAGCAGCTCGTTACAGGCATCAAGGTTATCGACTTGCTTTGCCCGTACGCCAAGGGCGGCAAGATCGGTCTGTTCGGCGGCGCAGGCGTCGGCAAGACCGTTACGATCCAGGAGCTTATCAACAACATCGCCAAGGAGCATGGCGGCGTGTCGGTCTTCGCTGGCGTGGGTGAGCGGACCCGCGAGGGGAACGACCTTTATCACGAAATGATCGAGTCGGGGGTTATCCAGAAGTCAAAGGACGGCCATACGGAAGGCTCGAAAGTCGCGCTTGTCTACGGCCAGATGAACGAGCCGCCCGGTGCGCGCGCGCGCGTGGGCCTCACGGGTCTCACGGTCGCGGAATATTTCCGTGACGTCGAGGGGCAGGACGTGCTGATGTTCATCGACAATATCTTCCGCTTTACGCAGGCCGGGGCGGAAGTCTCGGCGCTTCTGGGCCGTATTCCGTCAGCCGTGGGCTATCAGCCGACGCTTTCGACCGACATGGGCGAATTGCAGGAGCGGATCACCTCGACCAACAAGGGCTCGATCACATCGGTGCAGGCCATCTACGTGCCCGCGGACGACCTGACCGACCCGGCCCCGGCCACCGCCTTCTCGCACCTTGACGCGACGACCGTGCTCAGCCGCGGGATTTCCGAGCTCGGCATTTACCCGGCTGTTGATCCACTCGATTCGACATCACGCATTCTCGATCCGCGCGTCGTCGGCGACGAGCATTACCGGGTTGCCTCCGACGTCCAGAAAATCCTCCAGACTTACAAGGCGCTGCAGGACATTATCGCCATTCTTGGCATGGATGAGCTTTCGGAAGAGGATAAGCTGGTCGTCGCCCGTGCCCGCAAGATTCAACGCTTCCTCTCGCAACCCTTCCACGTGGCCGAAGTCTTTACCGGCTCGCCCGGCGTCTTCGTTCACCTTGAAGACACGGTCCGGGGCTTCAAGGGCCTCGTCGCCGGGGACTATGACCACCTGCCCGAATCTGCTTTCTATATGGTCGGCACGATCGACCAGGCGGTGGAGAAGGCAAAGCGTATGGCGGCAGAGGCGGCGTAGCGACGAGTAGCGAGTTGCGAGATTAAGAGAGGGGTTGCGAAGGTTTGCGCATAGGCCAGGGACAGTTACTTTTCCCTGCGGACGGGTCATGCAGGCCGCTGTCCTGTCAGGGGAAAAGTAACTGTCCCCGGAACTCACGCCAGAAAGCAGGCGCTCATGATGACTCTGCGATCTCTGCGTGCTCTGTATTTTAAATAACGAAAAGGCTGAAAAATGGTTGAAGCGGCTGACACATTCGAATTCGAACTGGTCGAACCCGAGCAGGTTCTCATCGACGGGCCGATGTGGCAAGCGGTTCTGCCGGGGTTCGAGGGTGATTTCGGGGTCCGGGTCAATCACTGCGCGCTTGTTTCAGCGCTGCGGCCCGGGATTGTGTCGATCTGGCGCACGGAGGGGGAAGCGCCGCACCAGTATTTCGTGTCCGGTGGTTTTGCGGATGTGACTGCGGACAATTGTACCGTTCTGGCCGAGGAGGCTGTCGATTTGCGCGATCTCAGCCGTCCGCACCTCCAGCAGGATCTTCAGGATTTGAACGAAGAGTTGTCTCTTGCCAACGATCCCGATCACGCGGCCCTGATCGAACGCGCGATCGCCATTGTCGAGGCAAAGCTGGCGGTGGTGGGCGACGGAAAGTGAGAGAATCAGCTCCCGGCGACTTCTGCCGGGACGCCCCATTTTTCGTGCACGAGGTCGATGGACACCGGTTCGTCCAGCGCCAGAGCCTCCTTAAGAATGTCCTCGTTTTCTGCAACGGTCAGAAGGGCAGGGCATTTGTCGGTGATGAACCTCTCGCGTGCGGCGTCGCCGATCCAGGCGATAAGACGCTCGAACCGGCCTCCATCGTTCAACAGGCCGATCGGGCGCGAATGCGCGCCAACCTGCCTGAGTCCGAGCGCGGTGACAAGCCGGTATGATTCAGCAATCGTCATGTCCCGTACGATGAGCGGGGCGCGGGTGTGTCGCGCGATTTCGTCTTCGAAATGCGGGAGATTCGCCGTCGTGTCCGCTTCCGTCCCGCCTGGCCCGGCTTCGATAGCCGGGATGAGATCCTCCACGGTATCGACCGCGGAAAACGAATCCTCCGGCAGGTCGGGCAGGGTGCGCAAATATGCCAGCGCGTTGTCCCAGTACCCGCCGGAATTGATGAAGACGACCGGTTTCGTGTGCAAGCCGAGCGCCGCCCAGTAAAGAACCTCGAGCGCCTCGTCCAGTGTGCCGAACCCGCCGGGGAAAACGGCGATGGCGTCCCCATGCCGGAACAGCAACCGTTTGCGTTCCCAGAGCGTGTCGACCAGGATATGTTCGCTCAGGTTTTTGTGAAAGCGAAGGATATCCTTGATCTTGCGGGGGACGATGCCGAGTACGGCGCCGCCGTTTTCGATCACTGTGTTCGCAAGAATGCCCATCAGTCCCGCGTCCATGCCGCCATAAACCAGGCGATAGCCGCTTCTCGCGATAGCCTGGCCAAGCGCGGCCGCCTCGTTTTTAAAAAAAGAACGGCAGTGGCCCGACGAGCCGAGATAGACGGTGATCGATTTCTGGTACGTCATGCGGGAAAGTCTGGCGGAATACTGTTAAAAAAACGGAAAGAGGCGCGCGGCCTCCACGGGTTCACTATCGACTGTTTTTCCGTCGAGTTCAACGACCGATCGCACGCCGGTGATGCTGTTGGTCAGGTAGATGCCGTTGCAGGCTAAGAGTTCCCGCGGGGCGATGCTGCGCTCGAATACGTTGGCCCTGTCCAGAAGCGCCGCGCGAACGATCCCGTCTATCGCCCCGTCGCCAAGCGGAGGGGTAATCAGGTGGTCGCCTTGAAGGACGAACACATTCGCGGTTGACGCGCAGGCGACGTTGCCGCTCGTATTAAGAATGATCGCATCGTCCGCGCCGCGTCGACGGGCTTCCTGTCTTGCAAGCCGGTTGTCCGTATAGCCGAGCGCCTTGATGCGGGAAAGCGGCGAATGCTCGTTGCGCCGGACGGTTTTGCTCAGGATGGCGCGCACCGGAGGCAGGGTTTCGGGGGACGGGGCCGGAGCCGCCATCATTACACAGGAGGGGCGCACATCTTCCGGGATGTCGAGCCCGCGTGCGCCGGGACCCATCGTAATGATCGTCTTGACCGTGTGATAGCCGCGCGCGCGTCCGTCGATTTTCAGAAGCTCTGTCGCGACCTTCAGGAGCTGGTCCGCGCTGTAGGGGATTTCGATATCGATCAGCGCGGCATGGCGCAGCAAGCGCCCCATGTGCGCCGCTCCCCGCGCCGGACGTCCGTCCACTGCAAGCATCGTGTCGAATACGCCGTCACCGAGCAGGGCGCGGTCGTTTGCCTGAAGGATCGGCCGGTCGTCCGGAATGAAGCGGTTGTCGAACCAGAACGTCATGCCGCCCGGACGCGGTGACGACGGCCCTCGCTCCACTGGATCGTCAGCGTGACGAAGTTTCGAATGATGTCGAGCCCGTAATCGGTCAGGACGGATTCCGGGTGGAACTGGATGCCGTGGACGGGAAACTGACCGTGGCGCATGGCCATGACTTCGCCGTCCTCGCCGACCGCCGTGACCAGAAGGTTGCTGTTGGCGGGGAGTTCCGTGACGAGCGAGTGGTAACGCGCGACGCGCAGCGGGTTCGGGAGGCCGATGAAGATGCCTCGCCCCGGATGGTCGAGAAGGCTGGTCTTTCCATGCATCAGCCTCTTGGCGGGAACCGTGCGCCCTCCGTAGGCTTCGCCGATGCACTGATGCCCGAGGCAGACGCCGAGAATAGGGATTTCGGGTCCGAAACGCCGCACCACATCCATGCAGATCCCTGCGTCCTTCGGTCGCCCGGGGCCGGGCGAGAGGATGATGGCCGCCGGGCGCATGTCTTCGATTTGCGCCAGAGTGATCGCGTCGTTGCGCACGACCTGCCGCTCCCAACCGAGAATGCCGACATAGCGCGCGAGGTTGTAGACGAACGAATCGTAATTATCGATGAGCAGAATCATGGCGTTCCTCTCCTTTTTCGATGTCGTCTCCGTTCCCGCCGTACGATTCGCCTTCTTTTTCTATGTCTTCTTCGTTCCGGTCCGTTTCGAAGCTGCGGAAAATCGCTTCCGCCTTGTCGAAGGTTTCCTGATACTCGGCTTCAGGCAGGCTGTCTGCAACGATGCCGCCACCTGCCTGAAAGCTGATCGTATCGCGGTTATATACAAGTGTCCGGATCGCGATGCTTGTATCCATGTCACCGTTGAAGCCGATATAGCCAAGTGCGCCACAATAGGGGCCGCGCCGGTTGGGCTCCAGTTCTTCGATAATCTCCATCGCTCTGACTTTCGGACATCCTGTCACAGATCCGCCCGGAAAGCACGCCTTGAGAAGATCGACGGGGCTCCGGTCGACGCGGAGGCTTCCGGTCACCGTGGAAACGAGGTGGTGGACGCTCGCGAAACTTTCAAGGCCGAACAGGCTTGGTACATCGACCGAATGGTCTTCGCAGACCTTTGAGAGATCGTTGCGCAGAAGGTCGACGATCATAGCGTTTTCCGCCCGGTCCTTCTCGCTGTTTTCCAGTTCGTTGAGATAGAGCTGATCGACGTTCGGATCGCCAAAGCGCGGACGCGTACCCTTGATCGGCCGGGTTTCGACGGCGCGGTCCTGTACCCTGATAAAGCGCTCGGGCGAGGCGGAGCTTATTTTGACCTCGCCGAAATTCATATAGGCGGCAAACGGCGCCGGATTGATGCGCCGAAGAGTGCAGTAATGCGCGAACGAATCGAGACCGTCCGGAATTTTCGCCTCGAAGCGCTGCGAGAGATTCGCCTGAAAAATGTCGCCCGCCCGGATATAGTCGAGCACCCGGCGGACCTTGTGCTTGTAGAGCGCGCCCGGCGTGTTGCTGCGCCATTCCGAATCGCCGACGACCAGCGGCGGAATGCCGGGCGGGTTTTCAAGAATCTTTTCGACCTGCGCCCGCAGGATGAGCGCGTCGTGCTCGCTCTCCGTATGAATGACGTGCCAGGCCTGACGTTTTTCGAGGTCGAAGCTGATGACTTGATTGTAAAGCCCGACGGCCATGTCCGGCACGCCCTCGTTCGCGGCGGCCGTCGATGGCAGGCGCTCGATGCCACGGGCGAGGTCGTAACCCCACATCCCGGCGGCGCCTCCCTGAAACGGCGGGATGTTGCGGCGCTGTTCGGGGGCAGGCTCCCGGCGCTCAAGACGCTCTTGCAGGATGGCGAACGGGTCGCCTTTCCGGGTGAGCTGTTCCTCGCGGTTCGTGATCGTGACGACTCCGTCCGTCGACTCGATGGTTTCGACCGGATGAAACGCGATGTAGCTGAAGCGGCTGGCGCTGTGATCCGGCAGGGCCGAGTCGAGCAGCAGGCTGTAGGGCGTATGCCGCAGAGCCGAAAAAAGAGTCAGCGGTTCCTTGTACTTGATCGGATATACGAACAGCGTCATGTGCGCACAGTGCCAACTTTCTCATTTGGATCAGTCGTTTTATGGCCGTTGTTCGCATGGAAAGCAAGAGGAAAAGGCCGGGTCCTCGCTTCGACAAGCAACCTCTCCGGGAACAAGGATTGCGCACGGTGCAACGCAGAAATAGTGCCTGCTGCGGTAATGAATCGTTGATTTCCGGTTCGTCTGATATTATTACCTTTTGCGGATGAACGGCGTTTTGTCCGCAAGCGGCCCGGCGAGGGTGTGTTTAGGGTCGTCATAACAAGGGTGGGAGTTTAAGTCTGGGGATGCCGCAAAACATTGCGCATCCCTGAATTTTTTCAGCCGAGAAATTCCCCGATCGCCCGCACGCACTCCGACAGACCCGCGCGCCGGACCTCGACGCCTTCGGGGAACGCGCCGAGCAGGCGGGTCGGCAGGCCGTTATCCAGCATCACGAAAATTCCCCGGTCGCCGCTGCTCCGGATCAGGCGGCCAAAGGCCTGTTTGAGGCGCAAACGGGTGATCAGTTCGTCGTAGCGGCGCCGTCCGAAGGCCTCGCGCCGCGCTTTGTGCAGGATGGTTGGGCGCGGCCACGGTACGCGGTCGTAGACCAGAAGGCGCAGCGATTCGCCCGGAACGTCGATCCCGTCGCGCACTGCGTCCGTGCCGAGCAGGCAGGCATGAATGTCTTCGCGGAAAATATCGACGAGCGTCCCGGCATTGATGTCGTCGGCATGCTGGGCGTAGAGCGCCATGTCCTCCGCTTCGAGCCGGGGCGCGATCCGTTCATGCACGGCGCGCAGGCGCTGGATCGCGGTGAACAGGCCGAGCGCCCCGCCTTTTGAGGCGCGGAACAGCGCGGCGTAAGCGCCCGCGACCTGATCCATGTCGTTCTTGCGCACATCCGTAACGATTAGAACCTTCGTGCGCGTCGCATAGTCGAACGGCGACTCGACCGCGAACAGGGCGGGGTCGTGGGTGAGGTAATCCGCCCCGGTGCGCTCGCGCGCCACCGCCCAGTCTTCGTCTTCCTCGCCTGTGCCGTCGCGCAGCGTGGCCGAGGTAATGGCGATGCCGTGCGCGTGCGGCCGGATCGAGGCCGCAAAGGGCGTCATCGGGTCGATATAATGGCGATAGAGGCCGACATCGACGGCGTCGCCCTCGATGCGCTCGATTTCCATCCAGTCGATGAAAGGGGAATTTTGAACCTCTCCCGGTGGAGAGAGGGTATCATCCGAATCCGGGGCTTTCAGCGAATCCAGCATCGCTACCCATGCCGCAACGGTGAGCTGCCGCAGCCCCAGCGCCGTGCAGACCGAATCGATCCGCCGCCGCGTTTCAGGGGACATCTCCCCCTGATCGTCCGTGAGCTGTGCGTAGAGGCTTCGGTGCAGCGTCATCATCGGTTTGCGGATATCGGCGAGCGCCTTGCGCAGTTCCTCCGCCGAGGCGGTGACGTCTTCCGTGACCGGGTGCGTGTGGCACTCAAGAGAATAAGGCCCGTCCAGCCCACCCGCCCGCGCCCGGACCTGATTGTAGACCGCGAAGAGAAATTTTTCCGCCGGACCCGAGGGCATGCCCGCCTTGAGGCGCTTCGTCCAGCCGTCGCCGGTCAGGCCCCGCGCGGCCATTTCGATGGCGGACAGCGCGCCTTCCCCGGCGGCGTCGCCCTCGACCAGTTCCTCGACCCGGCGGCGAAGCCCCCGCGCCCGGCTCCGCCGTCCGCCTTCGGACCCGAGCAGCCAGCGCCGCAGATCGCGGGTTTCCTGCGCCGTCAGGTGACCGGCGTAGGCGCTGTCGGCGGCGTCGAACAGATGGTGGCCTTCGTCGAAAACGTAGCGTTTGGGCAGCGTACTTTCAGGGCCGGAATCGGCCGTGAGGATCATCACCAGCGCGTGATTGGCGACGACGAGCGAGGCGCGCTGGGACTTGCGTACCGAACGCTCGACGAAGCAGCGGTGATAGTGGTCGCAGGCCCCGTAAACGCATTCGCCCCGCCGGTCGGCGAGCGCCGTCGTATGGCTGCGCCCGACGAGACCCGGCAACCAGCCGGGAAAATCGCCGCCGGTAATGTCGCCGTCTTTTGTAACCTCGATCCAGCGTGCCATCAGTCCGGCGGCAATCGCCTGCTGCGGATAGCGGGCAAGCCCGGCTCCGGCGGCGGTGTCCTCGAAATTGAGCAGGCATAAATAATTTTCACGGCCTTTGCGAATGGCGACCTTTTGTTCCCGGACGGTTTTGTCGGGGAAAAGCCGCTCCAGTTCGTTCTCGATCTGGCGTTGGAGGTTTTTGGTATAAGTGGCGATCCACACCGCCCCCTCGTTCTTCTCGGCCCACACGCTCGCGGGGGCGAGATAGCCGAGAGTTTTGCCGACGCCGGTTCCGGCTTCGGCAAGAACGACGCGGGGTTCGGAGGCACTACCCCCCTCTTTAAGTGGGGAGTTGGAGGGGGGTAAACTCACGGGCAAAAACGCTCCCGCCACTGCCGCCGCATAGTCCCCCTGCTGCGGCCGTGCTTCTGCGAAACTCCCCAGTATTTCGCGCAGGCGCGTCCGCGCTTCCTCGCCGGTCACCGGGTGATGGGCGGGCGGGGGCAGGGGGGCCTCCTCGGCCCATTCGGGCAGACCGCGCCAGACATTGAACGCGGATTTCGAAAAGACGGTTTGTGCCGGGTCGTATTCCTTCCCGAGCGCGGCGAAAACGAAAGGCGTCCACGGCCAGCCCTTGCCGTTTTGACCCATCGCTTCGGCGATGGCGAGAAGCTTATCCGGTTTCCGGGTTCGCAGGTCGCCCAGAAGGGCGGTCGCCGCTTCAAGCAGCGTTGCCGGGCCGTCTTCCGCCGCGTCCGGCACGTTCAGGCCGAGCGCCCCCGCCAGCCCGCGCGGCGTCGGCACGCAAAACGTTCCCGGATACACGAAAGCAAACAATTCCAGCAGGTCGAAGGCGAGAAACTCCTCCAGCCCCAGCCTTGCGCGGGTAAACGGCGCATGACACACCATCGCGGCCTGTCCGCGCACTTCCGCGCGCGCGTCTTCGTGGGAAAGCGTTTTTATTTCCCCGTCCGCTGTCATAATATAAGATCGAAGCACTGTCACGGCGAGACAGGCCGCTCTCGGAAGGGCCGGTGCTTCAGTCTCTCGCTGTGATGATAACGGGGTCATATCCATATTGGTTGTAAGCGGCAGGGCAGGAACTTGCAAACGGAATAGAAAGTATTGCGATTTCAGCACGGCTATCGAGAGCAAACCGCACAAAGCCCCCCCCCAAAAAAATACGTCATCCCGGCGAAAGCCGGGATCCATAGAGCCTTTCAGTCACCACAGATGGACACAGATAAACACCGATGTCTGAACGGAGCCTCGATTCATATCTGTGTTTATCTGTGTCCATCTGTGGTTTTCCCTACCTTCCTATGGATCCCGGCCTTCGCCGGGACGACGCCAATAAAGAGTTTT
>RZZS01000093.1 GCA_009929775.1 Alphaproteobacteria bacterium | reverse complement strand
GCCAGAGCCAGAGCCAGAGCCAGAGCCAGAGCCAGAGCCAGAGCCAGAGCCAGAGCCAGAGCCAGAAACTGCCGGGAAAGTCGAAGAAAGGAAATCGGAACGGGAACCCCCCCTGTTATCCAGCAGGGCCGGGGAATCCGACTTGTTTGACGATCCGGGGTCGTTACGCACGCTCGCCGATTTTACAGTCGCTCGCCGTTTTCTGGAGACGGGGCGCAAAGCATCCGGATGGCCGTCTCTCGATACCACGGAAGGGACGCCAAGGGCGGCTTCCGATGTATTGCGCGAGGCTGGAGAGCGATCGAGCATTTATGCGTATCTCGATCTTATCCTGAAGGTCCGAAACCGCGAGCTATCCCAGGAAACCGCCCTTGAGCGTATGAGCACGATTGTGCGGGATCGGCTCGGACTGCCTGGGCGGTCGTAATCGGCGATACCTCCCGGGTGCGGCCGATCTTTGCGTTGATTACCGGCGAATTTTGCAATTGTTTACACTTTTCGCGTAGGCTTTTGCAAAAAGAGAGGTTGTTGCATTGGCTGCGCCCGACATTCATGAGAACGAAATTGAGCATGCGGCCAGAGTTCTGGAGCGGGTCGCGATCGATCGACTAAATCAGGAATACCCTATGGCACGGGCTATCGCCGGGCATGGTGTCCCGGTTGGCGTGTCAAGTGTACGCGCCCGGCAACATTTGATCTTGCAAGGAGCTATTGATGAGATCGGTCAGGCGAACGTTACGCCGGCCCAGCAAGCCTTTCTGAAGAATGGCGCTCTATTCTCCGCCGATATCATCGGGGATGCGTTGAGGCGTGCCGGAGACCATCCGAGTCCTGACGCAGCGGAACGCAGGCTTTCCAGCGAAATTCAAGACGCACGGTCCACATTTCGCTTTTCGGATTCGTCACCGCCAGGGTCGACGCACGATGCTGCGAGGGATTCAATTGACCGTGCAACGGAGCAGCGGCAACGGGCGAGGCAATTAATCGGCGACCTGCATGCGGGTCAGTCGGTGGATATTGCCCGGGAACAGGAATTATTCGGTGCCGATTCTCCCTATCTGGCGGTCGTGGCGGCCGCGCAGGCCGCGGGGCTGGGCGGTGCGGACACGGATCCGATGCGCAGCGTTCAAATATATGCGGATGCGTACGGTCTCGCAGGGAACCCGGAACCCGAGGCTATAGCGGCGTTTCGGGAGCAGTATCCGCCTGTCGAGGTGCCGCCAACTGCGCTCGAGGTCAGTGAGACGCTGCATGAGTCCACGCCGCCCGTTGAGACCGCTGCGTTCACTGGTCAGCTTGTCACGCCAATTCCCGCTACGCCGGACGTCGAAGGCAACGCGCCTGACGTTTCCCGCCGGTCAGCCGCTTTTCCTCGCCCGCAGGCGGAGTCGACGGGTGACATTTCGTCGTCGGTTGATCCGCATTTGGCAACGATCCTGAAATCCATTGAGCAGTCCGGTGATATTATCACTTTCAGGAATGATTACCCGTTCCCCGGTCGCTCGACCTATTTCATTGGAGGCGCCGATCTCTCGGAATCGCCGCGGGACCAGCAGACGGAGATGGCCCGCTATGCGGCGGCGCGTCGCTATATCGAGAGTGGCGGCGAAGTTATTCCGGCGGGCTTCCCCAAGGACCCGGACGCCTTCAAACATATGGTTGAAACGGGACAGGGGGTATCGAGCGCCCGCAGGCCATACATGGACGCGATGAAAACCTATCTCGAAACCGGCGACCGGGCGGCCGCGCTCGAACAACTCAACGGTGTGGTTCGCGAGAAGCTGGGAGTCGAGGCTCCCGGGAACGCCCCTGTTTCGGAAAGACGTTCTCCACAAGCCAGCAATGTGGAGTCGTCCGGATCGGCGCTGGGAAACACGCAGGTAACGGGTTCTGATTTCAGTTGGATGGAGGATAGCGGCTCGGGCATTCGGTATTCGGGGACGCCGCTTGGCCAGGCTTTTGTGGCGGCAGACAATGCGACGGTTCCGCTTGATAATCCTCCGGAAGTTTCACCGAATTCCATTGAGGATGCATCGGCGCCGGGTCGCAAACCGATCCAGCTTCTGCGGGTCTGATTCATGTCGTAAATCGGCCGGTTCTTTCGGCACACGCTTGTCTTCCGAAGTCCGCGGGGGCAACGAGGACGATTCGGGACCTGTTAGGCACCCAATACTCTCCGCGATCCCGGACAAGCGAGAAGAGGAATGACTGCGCCTCCAGAAAGGTGATTGAATCGTCCACTCGTCCGTCTATATTGGGGCGGGTGTGTTTCTTTTCTGGCGAAGTACGAATTCCATGCCTTTTGACGTACTCAAAGACACGGCCGAATATATCGAAGAGAGCCTTGGGCCCGCGATCCTCGGTTATGATATCTTCAGGCACGAACTGATTATGCGGGCGCGGCGCGAGGAGATCGCGCGCGTGCTTCAGTTCCTGCGCGATGACCGGGAATGCCGGTTCCAGATGCTCGTGGATATTACGGCGGTTGACTATCCCGAGCGGGACGAGCGGTTCGACGTCGTCTATAATCTCGTCTCGTTGCGCCAGAACCAGCGCATCCGGGTCAAGGTGAGCGCTGGCGAAGATACGCCGGTGCCGACGGTCAGCACGTTTTTCAGTTGCGCGGTCTGGTACGAGCGGGAAGTGTGGGACATGTTCGGGGTGAGTTTTTCCGAAAACCCGGATCTGCGCCGTATCCTGACCGATTACGGCTTCGACGGGCACCCGCTGCGCAAGGAATTCCCGCTGACCGGATATGTCGAACTGCGCTATGACCCGGAGCAGCGGCGGGTCGTTTATGAACCGGTTGAACTGGTGCAGGACTTCCGGCGTTTCGATTTTCTCTCGCCGTGGGAAGCGATGACCGACGTCCAGCTTCCCGGCGACGAAAAAGCGGTCCGGCCGGATCACGGCTGGCGCGATCCGAAGGAGAAGACATAGATGGTCGCCAACCCGAAAGATATCGGTGACGAGAGCGTCGAGGCCG
Organism: Alphaproteobacteria bacterium; assembly: GCA_009929775.1. GTDB lineage: Bacteria > Pseudomonadota > Alphaproteobacteria > Micavibrionales > Micavibrionaceae > RZZS01. The sequence goes on along the minus strand of RZZS01000093.1, from coordinate 6,063 downwards.
CCGATATGGTTCAGGAACGGCAGATCAAGCCGTACCTGATGAATTTCGGCCCCCAGCACCCGGCGGCGCACGGCGTCTTGCGGTTGGTTCTCGAGATGGACGGCGAGGTCGTCGAGCGGGCGGATCCGCATATCGGTCTGTTGCACCGGGGCACCGAGAAGCTGATCGAGTACAAGACCTATCTTCAGGCTGTTCCGTATTTCGACCGGCTTGATTACGTCTCGCCGATGAATCAGGAGCACGCTTTCGCGCTCGCCGTTGAAAAGCTGCTCGGCATTACAGCGCCCGAGCGCGCGCAATACATCCGCGTGTTGTTTTCCGAGATTACCCGCATTCTGAACCATCTTCTGAACATCACGACCTTCGCCCTCGACATCGGAGCGATCACGCCCGCGCTGTGGGGATTTGAGGAGCGTGAAAAGGGGATGGAATTTTACGACCGGGTTTCCGGCGCGCGCCTGCATGCGAACTATTTTCGCCCGGGCGGAGTGAGTATGGACCTGCCGGAAGGGCTGTCGGAGGATGTCTTTGACTGGGCCGAGCGCTCCGTTTCGAAGGTTATCGACGATCTCGAAAACCTCCTTACGGAAAACCGGATTTTCAAGCAACGCACGGTTGGCATCGGTTGCGTGAGCGCGAGCGAGGCCCAGGACTGGGCCTTTACCGGGCCGATGTTGCGCGGATCGGGGATTCCCTGGGACTTGCGCAAGGCCCATCCATACGATGTCTATGAACGCATGCATTTCGACGTGCCCGTTGGCAAGACGGGTGACTGCTATGCCCGCTATCTTGTCCGCATGGAGGAAATGCGCCAGTCTCTCAAGATGATAAAGCAATGTCTTGAAGAAATGCCGGAAGGGCCTGTGAAAGTGGATGATTTCAAAGTCGCCCCGCCGCCACGCGCCGAGATGAAGCGCTCGATGGAAGCGCTCATCCACCATTTCAAGCTTTACACGGAAGGCTACCACGTTCCGGCGGGCGAGACGTACACCGCCGTTGAAGCCCCCAAGGGCGAGTTCGGTGTCTATCTCGTCTCGGACGGTACAAACAAGCCCTATCGCTGCCGCATCCGCGCTCCCGGCTTCGCGCATTTGCAGGGACTCGATTTCATGTCGCGGGGCCATATGCTGGCCGATACGGTCGGTATCATTGGCTCGATGGATATCGTGTTCGGGGAGATTGACAGGTAGAGTCGATGAATATCCTTGGGTGTCATCCCGACGCAAAGCGGAGGGAGCTTCATAGAATGGACGAAGAAAAGATTCCTCGCGTTCGCTCGGAATGACAGCGTCTTATATTTACCGCACGAACCGTGAATCAGAAAAAATTGAACATCGGTCTGTCCGGCGGTTCGGTCTTTGGCGGCGTTGAGCGATTTCCCCAGAACAGTTTTATCGTCTCGCGCGTGCCGCTTCCTTCGACGACATGGCGACCCGGCGCCAGTTCAACGGAATCGCCGGGATTGAGCGTGCTTCCGTCGATCTGTACCGGATGGCGTGCCACGAGCGTGTAGGGGCCTTCGACAATGATCGTGAAGGCCGCCGGGGCGTCCCCGGAAAGCGCCAGTTCCTTTCCTGCCAGATACAAGGACCCCCACCACGGGAGGTAGTTTTCGGTGAGCGCCTGAACGTCCCGCTCGTAAAGGGGAAGGCGGGTAGCGGCGTCGTCCGGGGGATAGACAACCTGGGCGATGTCAAGCTGGGCGATGTTCGCGACGATGAATTTCGGTCTTTCGGTTTCGACAATTTCGGCAAAGGGGCGGGCAGGGCCCAGCATTTCCGGAATGGCTTCGCCCGTTCGGCTTTCCGGGTCAGGGGCCGCTACATAGCGGTAGTTTTCGAGCCCCCAGACGCTCATGAAGAAGCCCGCCCACGGGAAGCTGGAAACCATCCCGCAGCGGTCGATATACGGCACCGGCTCCGGAAAGGTTTTGTGAATGACGGCGAGGAGTTCTCGCTGGCTGGTAAGGGGCTTGTGAAGCGGTCTTGCGAAGCCGTGAGCGACGATATTCACGGTCAGGATGACGCACGCGCCGCCCAGGAGAAACTCGCGCGACCCCGGCCCCCGCTTTTCAAAGGTCTGCCATGCGAGGGCACCGAGAACGCTGACGGTTGGAAGAAGAAAGACATAGTAGTAGGGGAAGGTGTTGCGGTAGACCGCAAGGGACAGGAGCGGCAACGCGAGTGCGACGAGAGTGAGCCCCTCGGCGCGCTCCGCCCCTGCGGCGAGTTTCCGGACGGCGATGGCGATACCGGCGAATACGAAAATCCAGTAGGCGAAATTCGAATACAGCGCGACCAGAAGATAGCCGCGTCCGGGAAACAGGGGATTAAGGGAGATCGATTTTTGCGTGCTGCCTGTCAGGACCCGGCTGCTTTCTTCCACGGCGGACGGAGGAAAGGTTCCGGCGTGCAGGTGGTAGAACAGCAAAACGGTCGCGCCCGCCGTCAGACCGAACACGAGGCTGAGGGCAAATCGCCGTCTTGCGGTTCCGGGCGTAAAGAGATTGGCGAGGAGAATGAGGCCAAGCGTCGGAACGAAAAAAACCGACTTCATGGTCAGCAAACCCGAAAATCCGACCAGAACAGCGGCGGTCAATGTGCCGACGAGCGAATCGGGTCTGCGAATCAGCAGGAAAATCGCGGCGGAAAGGAAGCAGGCGGCGATGCCGTCGTAACGGAAGCTTGTTCCCTGCCATATGACATAACTGAATGAGAAATAGGCAAGGGCCGCGAACAGGGCGGCGTTTACCCCGGCAAATTGCCGGGCGATCCGAAAAACGAGCACGCCCGTGACGATCTGGAAAACCAGCATGATCAGCCGTGCGGCAACGATCTGGTCGACCTCGTTTTGCGACACGAGCGAAAGCCACTTGAAGGCATGGACCTGAATCGTCTGCAGAACGGGCCGGAGGTCGCCCCGTGAGTGCTCGTATACGAAGTTCAGGAATGAGAATTCGTCCCAGTTCAGTTCGTAGTAAAAAACGATGAACACCCGCGCGGCGAAAGCGAGAGCGAGCGAGAGGATCAGGAGCGAAGTCAGAGGCGGAAAGCGGATGCGCCGGACAGGCTGCGTCACGTTGGGAATCCTTGTTTTCGAATTTATCGCCCGATTTTAACGGAACCGCCGGGCCAAGTAAATTCGGGTGGCAGCAATTCTAAATCGCGCCGTCAGGCGCAAAATCGGAGAGAGGCATTCCTCTCATGAACGCGGCGTTCGCTGGCAAACGGGGACGTGGCAAACGGGGACGGAGTAAAACGAGGGGGTTTTACTCCGTCCCCATTCCGGCCCCGCCAAACCAAAGCCTCATTGCCCTCCCCCGCAAGCGGGGGAGGGTTGGGTGGGGGTGAGCCTCCGTCAAACGCCGTTACCCCCTCTCGATCCCCCCCCTCCCAGGGGAGAGGCAACGAGGCTTCGCCTTGCTTTCGGCAAGGCGTTAGCCGCAGTGGTGAGGGGTCTTTCGGTATTGGCGGCGTAAAGTCCCGGCGCCTGAACCCCTTACCCAGCCTCCGCTAACCTCGCTACGCTCGCCAAACGTCGGCAACCCTCTTCCACAAGGGAGAGGGGCGAGTCGGCGTCGAGAGCGCGCTTTATCGGAGAGACTGCCGGGGGCAATGGGGACACAATAATTCGCTGCGCGAATTGTTATGTCCCCGGCGGTAAGGGCGCGATTTGGAATTGCTGTTCGGGTGGGCTTGCGATTGGCGGGCGAGAGGCTATATTGCGAGGATCGGTATTAGTCCCGTCGAGCGCCTGCGGGACGACGACAATCTCGGCGAGCCTGATGAAAAAGATATTCGATCGAAATGCACCCTATCAGCCGGAAAGCTTCACGTTTCGCGATCCGGAAAAGGTCGGCGAGATTCTCGCGCGCTATCCGAAAGGACGGGAGCGCAGTGCGATTATGCCCTTGCTCGACCTCGCCCAGCGTCAGGTGGCGGAAGACGGCGCGGAGTCGAATCCGCCTTACGGCGGCTGGGTTCCGGCGGCGGCGATGGACGAAATCGCGCGCATCGTCAACGAACCGCCGATTTCCGTCCTCGAAGTCGCTTCGTTCTATTCGATGTACCATTTCGCGCCGACCGGAAAATATCTGATACAAGTCTGTACGACGACGCCCTGCTGGCTGCGCGGTTCGGACGATATTGTCGGTTGCTGCAAGGACAGGCTCGGGATCGGCATGGGTGAGACGACGGCGGACGGCCTGTTTTCCCTGATCGAGGTCGAGTGTCTCGGGGCCTGTGTGAATGCGCCGATGGCGCAGGTTAACGACGACTACTATGAGGATCTGACCCGTGAAAGCATGGGGGCGCTGATCGACGACCTCGCCGAGGGCCGGCCGGTTCGGCCGGGGTCGCAGGCGGGCAGGAAATGCTCGATGGCGATCGAAGGGCCGACGACATTGCTCAAGAAAGCCCGGGAAAAGGGTGTGGCCTGATGCAGAGAAACTGGGCTGCCATTCGCGTCTACACCGTCCTTGTCGTGTTCTGGTTGTTTCTCAGCTTCGCCGTCTGGTTTGGCATGGAGACTTTTCTCTTTTTTTCCGCCGATGGTGGTGTATCGGGCTCGCCGAGCCGCACAGGTCTTGAGTTGTGGCTTACCCGTCTTACCTTTCCGCTGACTCTGGTCGTATTTGGAATCGTCATTTTCTGGAGAAAGAAGGAACTTGCCGACGATCTTCATCAGGAAGATGAGGAATTTCCTGCTGCTTTCGGGGATGAGAGCGAGGACAGATAAAGCAAACGCCTTGCCTGAGCGGGCGGGCACGGTATCTTGGTTAGGGTTAACGGTTTCAGGGAACCAGAGAGTTTTTATGCTTCAGGATCACGACCGCATTTTCACGAATCTCTACGGGTGGGAGCCCTCAGGGCTTGACTGCGCACTGAAGCGTGGCGACTGGGACGGTACGAAGGACATTCTCGCTAAAGGCCGGGACTGGATCATCGACGAAATGAAGACCTCCGGTTTGCGCGGACGGGGCGGCGCAGGTTTTCCGACCGGACTGAAATGGTCGTTCATGCCGAAGGAGCCCTCAAGCCGCCCGCACTACCTGCTCATCAATGCCGACGAGTCGGAGCCGGGCACCTGCAAGGACCGAGAGATTTTGCGTAACGAACCCCACAAATTGATCGAGGGCGCGCTGATCGCCGGTTTCGCGATGGGTGTACATACGGCCTATGTCTATGTGCGCGGCGAGTTCTACGACGAAAGCTCCACGCTGCGGCGCGCGATTGCCGAGGCTTACGACGCCGGGCTTTTGGGGAAGAACGCCGCCGGGTCGGGCTGGGATTTCGATCTTGTCGTGCATCGGGGCGGCGGGGCCTATATCTGCGGTGAGGAAACCGCCCTGATGAACTCGCTCGAAGGAAAAAAGGGCGAGCCGCGCAACAAGCCGCCTTTCCCTGCTATGGCGGGGCTTTATTCCTGCCCGACGACGATCAACAATGTCGAGACGATTTCCGTCGTGCCGACCATCATGCGGCGCGGCGGGGCGTGGTTTTCTTCGCTCGGAAGCAACGAGAAAAATACAGGCACCAAGATTTTTTGCATTTCGGGTCATGTGAACCAGCCCTGCAACGTCGAGGAAGAAATGGGCGTTCCGCTGAAAGAGCTGATCGAGCGGCACGCGGGCGGGGTGCGCGGCGGCTGGGATAATCTTAAGGCCGTGATCCCTGGCGGTTCATCGACGCCGCTCTTGCCGAAAGACCTGTGCGAGAGCGTTGCGATGGATTTCGATTCGCTCAAGAGCCTTGGGACGGGTCTGGGCACGGCGGGCGTTATTGTCATGGACAAGTCGACGGATGTCATCGCTGCCATTGCGCGCCTGTCGTATTTTTATATGCACGAGAGTTGCGGCCAGTGCACGCCATGTCGCGAAGGCACAGGCTGGATGTGGCGAGTCATGCAGCGTATGGTCAAGGGTCAGGCGAGCGTTGAGGAAATCGACATGCTCTGGGATGTTTCAAAGGAAATCGAAGGCCGCACCATCTGCGCCCACGGGGACGCCTCGGCATGGCCAATACAGGGCCTGATACGGCACTTCCGGGACGAGATGGAGGAGAG
>RZZS01000092.1 GCA_009929775.1 Alphaproteobacteria bacterium | reverse complement strand
CGTGCCGGTCGCAGCTGTCAGGCTGCTCAAAGCGCTGCTGATTGCGCCGCCCGCGCCGACATTGACCCAGTTCGAGCCATCATAGAACTGCAGAAGGCCCGATGTACCTGCATCTGTCGTGTATACAGTCAGGCCTTCTGCCGGGGTTCCGATCGCATCCCGTTGTGCCGCCGTCATCCGAGGTGGCAGAAAGCCGCCGGTCGTCGAGGTGATATCGAGGATCGAGGAAGCGTCGGGGCTGTTCGTGCCGATTCCAATCTTGCCCTCGACCAGTAATCCATCTGCCGGAGGCGTATGCGTTGCGGCATAAGCCGAGCCTATTGCCGCCCCATGGTTCGGGTAGATTTGGAAGGCTGGCGTATTCTCGATGAGGAATGTATGGCGGCGCGCGGCTTCGGCCCGGTAATTCATCCCGTCCACATTAAGGTCCCCGTTTACGAAAATCCTGCCGTAGAGTTCGTTGTTAATGTATAGCGAGATTCTCCCGCCTTCGGTTGCCCCGGCGACTCCGTCTCCGATTTTGATAGCAAGATTGCCATCTGATCCTCTTACCGCGATAGCGGCGTCGTCGCCGAGGACGGTAAGCTCCTCGGATGGGCTGGCCGTGCCAATACCGATCCGTCCTGCCGCGTCGATCACAAATGGCGTCGCGTCTGCATCTCCCGTCTCGTCGTTCACACGCAGGGACAGACCATCCCCGAGATTCGTGACCATCAATGGCGTGGCCGTCGAGGAGGCGAGCGTTTGGGCTTTGAGAACCGACTGGCTTCCGCCGCCGGTTGCCGCCGTGCTTTCGCCGAAAGTAAAGGCGTCCTTGTCGGCGGTCGTGAGCGCCCAGTTCCAGACTTGCGCGTTGTCGGCGGACGTGATGGTATTCGTGCCGGTCGCAGCTGTCAGGCTGCTCAAAGCGCTGCTGATGGCGCCGCCTGCGCCGACATTGACCCAGTTCGAGCCGTCGAAAAATTGCAACAGGCCGCTCGACCCGGCGTCGGTGTCGAACACCAGCATGCCGGTGACCGGGCTCGTGATCGCGGTCGGGTCGGCCATGCGCGGAATCAGGAGGCCGCGATCCGCCGAATCGATTTGCAGCGCTGCGCTTGCGTCCGGCGCGGCCGTGCCGATTGCCACCGCGCCGTTGGTCAGGGCCACCAGCCCGATCGCCCGGCAGTCGTCGGCGTTGGTGTCGGCGTCGTAGTCGCCGGTCGTGTAGCCGACGCCGCAGGGCGCGCCGTCGATGATGGTGTCTTCCGTATGGAGCCGACCGGTCGGCGCGGCCGTGCCGATTCCTATTGCGCTCAGGTTCACCGCCGACTGGTTGGAGGCGTTGTTTCCGGCGGTCAGAACGGTCGCCAGATTGGGCGTTCCGCCGCTCGCGCCAGTGAGAAGCTTCAGCCACGCTCCGCCCGCGTAGACCTCGAAGTCGCTGTCGGTCGTGTTATAGCGAATCATCCCGTTGACGGGCGAGGCCATTCCAGCCGCGCCCGGCTGGTCGGCGTCGCTGCCGCGCGGAACGATCAGGGCGTCGGCAATTGTGCCGGGCGTTGTCGTGTCGACGTCGAGAGCGGCTTCAGGGGACGTCACTCCAACACCCACGGAGCCGGTTGCATCGATGGCAAAGCGCGGCGTCCATACGCCAGCCCCATCGACCCATGTCAGATAGAAGTCGTTCTGGTGGGACGCCGTCGAGAAAGAATTGCCGTAGGCCTCGAGGGCCCATCCGGTGACTCCGCCGGATCCGATACTGGTCGACCCGTCGCCGTTCGTCACAAGGAATATTTCCGCCCCGCCCGTGTCGGCGGCGCTGCCCTCCAGTTGCATGGCCGCCCATCCGCCGGAGGCGCTGTCGAACAGGTGGAGTTCATGCGCAGGATCCGAGGAGCCGATCCCTACATGTCCGGTGTTTTTCAGGACCATGCGTGTTTGCATGGTGTCCGATCCGTTGGGGGAGACCTGGAATTCAATCCGTCCGGGCATGTCGTCGGTTCCGGGGGTGCCGTCGACGACAAACTGGATTCCGGCCGCATCCGCGAAGCTGCTCGATCCTTCGTATCCCCGTGCGATGATTCCTCCCAAACGGGTGCCGGCGGTTGTCAATGCTCCGGGGGTGCCAAGCGACCCGAGCGCCCGTTCAAGCGTGATATCGGGGGCGCTGGCCGTAGCGTTGTCGGCGTAGCGCATATAGAGATCGGCGAAATTGACGCCTTCTCCGGTCAGGTACGAGTCGCCGTTTTTGACGTTGAACAGTCCGAGAGGGTCTGTCGTGCCGATGCCGACGCTGCCGTCGGATTCGAATGTAACTCTCGGCCTGAAGGCACCCGCCGCATCAACCCAGGTAAAGAGCAGGTCGTTTTGGCGGGACGCTGTGGTATAGGCGTTTCCATATGCTTCGAACGCCCAGCCCGTGACGTTGTTGGCTCCGATACTGGACGATCCGTCGCCGTCAGTGACAAGAATCAGCTCCGCGCCTCCGGCGTCGGCGCTGCTGCCTTCGACCTGAAGTGCCCCCCACCCGCTTGCGGCGCCGTCGACGACGTGCAATTCGTGGGCGGGCGCGGCAAGCCCGATCCCAACCTTTCCGCTCGCATCGATGACGAACGGCGTTGTGTCGGCATCATCCGTTTCGTCATTGACGCGGAAGGAGAGGCCGTCGCCGAGATTGGTGACCATGAGAGGAATGGCCGTCGAGGAGGCGAGCGTTTGGGCTTTGAGAACCGACTGGCTGCCGCCGCCGGAGGCTGCCGCGCTCTCCCCAAAGGTAAAGGCGTCCTTGTCGGCGGTAGTGAGCGCCCAGTTCCATACCTGCGCGTTGTCACTGGACGTGATGGTGTTCGCGCCGGTCGCTGCTGTTACGCTGGAGAGAGCCGTAGCTCCCGTCGAGGCGCTGGTCAGGATGTCCTGCCATGCCCCGCCCTGGTAGGCTTCAAACTTGCCGTTGTCGCTGTTGTAACGGATCATGCCGTTAACCGATCCCTGCATACCCGCTTCGCCCGGACGCTGCGTCGTCGGGCCGCCCGGTAGGGTCAGCGCGTTGCTGGAGAGCGTCATGCTGGTCGCGGGCGCGCGGTCGTCCGTTCCTGCGCCCTGACCCGGCATCACAGTCTGGAAGGTGATCGATGACATGCCGTCGCCGGTTGCGGTGCCCGATGACAGATTGAGCGTCCCGCCCGCGAGATCGCTGCTCCCCGCGTCCGCTCCCCCGGCCAGCAGAGTAAGAGCCCGCCCGGCGGTAGCCGCCGTTGTCTCGCGCTCCATCCCGATCGTCTGGTCGGCGCTGTTGCCGTCGAGTGAGAGGAGGTAGGTGGGCGAGTACGTGCCAATGCCGACAGTTCCTGCTTCGGAGATGCGCATTTTCTCGGTAAGAAGGCCCCCCGCGAGAGTTGAAAATGTGAGCGCTCCTGCATCTAGTGCGTCTGAGACCGTAACGCCCCGAATGGCCGCCAGGTTGTTGGTAAGGGAATTTCCTCCGGACATAGCGGCAGTAAACAAAAGTCCGGAAGCGGACCCGTTATGATTGTCCCTATTTCGTAATATCAAGACATCCGCATTTCCGCTAACCACCTCGTCTGCGATTTGCAGCCGTCCGGTTGGCGCAGCAACGCCGATGCCGACATTGCCCTCGGCGTCCACCACAAAGGGCGTCGCGTCTGCATCGCCCGTTTCGTCGTTGACGCGGAGGGAGAGGCCGTCTCCGAGATTGGTGACCATCAGCGGCGTGGCCGTCGAAGAAACGAGCGTTTGGGCTTTGAGAACCGACTGGCTGCCGCCGCCGGAGGCTGCCGCGCTCTCCCCAAAGGTAAAGGCATCGTTGTCGGCGGTCGTCAGCGCCCAGTTCCATACCTGCGCATGGTCGCTGTTCACAATCGTGTTCGTACCGGTGGCGGCGGTCAGGTCGCTCAAGGCGCTGCTTACTGCGCCACCCGCCCCGATGTTTTCCCAACTGTCGCCATCCCAGAATTGCAGGAGACCGGACGTGCCCGCGTCTGTCGCGAAAACGGTGAGTCCCGTCGCGGGGGCGCCAATGGCGTTGCGTTGCGCTATCGTCATGCGCGGCGGCAGGAAACCTTTTGTCGTGGATGCAATTTCCAGTGCGGCAGACGAATTGGCGGCTAAAGTCGTTGCCGGGGCACCCGGGTCGATCAGCATTTGCCCGCCAAAGAGGCCAAACGTGTTATTGGCGGCCATGTCCACGCTTTCCTGATCGCCCATAAAGATTCCAAGGGATCCGTCTCCGGTTATACGCGGGAAAGTCGCTGTCGAGGCATCTCCCAGCCCAATTGCCATCGAGTAATCGCCGAAGCCGCTGGCGGCTACTCCGTTGCCTGCAATTACCTCGTGTCCCAAGGCGAAGGCGTTCTGACCGCTAGCGACCACGTTGTTGCCAAAAGCAAAACTGGAATCGCCACTGGCTACACTCGTGGTGCCTCCGGCAATTGCCGTATAGCCGCTGGCGGTTGTCTGGTAGCCGGCGCTGAAGCTATCGCTGCCGCTGGCGATTGTGCCCCAGCCGGTTGCAAACGATGCCGTGCCGCTGGCAATGGTATTTGCGTTTAAGGCTGCACTGTAATCGCCGACATTCGCGTTATCCCATTGGACACCGTCGACAGCGCCGACACGAAAGGCGCTATTTTCTGAATCAAAAAACATCCGGGTGCCTGCGCCGCTGGCCGGAACGGACGCCGTTCCCGAGTGTACGCCGCTTACGATGAAATCTCCGCCGTTAACGTCGAGGCGTCCTCGCGCGGTTGCCGCCCCGATTACGATATTCCCGTCCGTGTCAATCACGAACGGCGACGTATCGCCCGCTTCGTCCATGACGAGGAAGCTGTTGCCGGTGCCGGTGTTGACGATGGAGAGGGTTTCCGCATTGTCGGCGATGATCGAGGTCGAGACGTCGAGGTTCATGGCGTCGACGAACTTGTCGAAATCGAGCGAGTCGTCGGGGATGTCGTCAGCGTCGAGGTCCGCAACCAGCTGCCCGCCGCTGAATGCGAGGCCGGTACCGAGGGTGATTTCCGTGACCGCGCCCGCGCCTGCGTCGGGCTTGCCAAGCAGGACTTCGCCCGCGCTCGTGTTCTGGATTTTCGCATAGGTGACGGCGTCGTCGGCGATCATGCCGGTTTCGACGGACAGGGGCTGGATGGTTGTCGCGCCGGTCGCGTCGATGGCGATGTCGCCGCTCATAGCGACCGGGTTGAAGTTTGTGTCGTCGGCGACGAGGATGTATCCTGCGGTGTTTGTTGCCATGAACAGATCGTCGCCGGTGACCGTCAGGTCGCCGAGCATCGAGACGTTTCCGCCTGTGCTGATATTGCCGCCCGCGTCAATGACGAAGGGCGTAAGGTCGCCGACCTCGTCAAGTACGGAAAAGCTGTTGCCGGTGCCGTCGTTAATGACCGAAAGCTCATAGGCCTGCGCGTTCGGCGCGGTGATTGTCGTTGTGGCATCAAGCGTCATGCCGTCGACGAACTTGTCGAAGTCGAGCGAATCGTCTGCGATGTTGCCTGAGCCGATCGAGGCGGAAATCGTCGTTCCTGTCATCGTCAGGCCCGAGCCGAGCGTAATTTCCTGCGTGTCCCCGTTGCCCGCGCCCTGGCCGCGGCCCAGCAGGGTGCTTTCGGTCTGTTCGGGCAGTTTCGGATAGGTTACGTTCCGGCCTGCGATCATGCCGGTTTCGACGGCGTTCGGCTGGATAGTCGTTGCGCCGGTCGCGTCGATGGCGATATCCCCGCTCATGGGGACGGGGTTGAAGTTCGTGTTGTCGGCGACGAGGATGTATCCTGCGTTGTTTGTCGCCATGAACAAATCGTCGCCGGTGATCGTCAGATCGCCGAGCATCGAGACGTTTCCGCCTGTGCTGATATTGCCGCCCGCGTCAATGACGAAGGGCGTAAGGTCGCCGACCTCGTCAAGTACGGAGAAGCTGTTGCCCGTGCCGTCGTTGATGATGGACAGCGTGTAAGCCTGCCCGTTCGGGGCTGTAATCGTGGTCGTATTGTCGAGCGTCATGCCGTCCACGAACTTGTCGAAGTCGAGCGCGTCGGCGGGGATGTCGCCAGCGGTCAGCGATGCGGAGATCGTCGTGCCGGAGAGCGAAAGCCCGGAGCCGACCGTGATTTCCTGCGGTGCGCCCGCCGAAGCGTCCGTGCGGCCAAGCAGAACGCCGGCGGTGATGTCTTCGATCTTGGAAAGCGTTACGTTGCCGTCAGCAATTTTGGCGGTCGTGACATTCGCGTCGGCGATCATCACGGTCTCGACCGCGTTATTCTGGATCGTGGTGACGCCGACGTTGGAAATGGCGACGTCGCCTGTCATGGCATAGGGCGTCCACGTTCCGCTTGTGTTGATGAAAATGTCGCCGTCGTTGCCGTCGCTCGATACGTTCTGCAGGTCGGAAATATTGTTGTTTGAAAGATCGTCGTCGGAATCGCTTCCGGTGCTGGCCGTCGCGCAGACCCAGTCTCCGTTCCACTGGAGCGCCTCGTTTGCGCCGGTACAGTTTACGGGAATGCCGAATTCTGTCCCGCTCAGCCGCAGGTTCCCGTCGGGGATGTTGACAGTGCCCGTGATGTCGACGCCGCCGTTGACCTCAAGCGCGGCCGTGAGTGCAGCAAAGTCGATGGTGGTGGGGTCGTAGCCGATGGCGACGGTGGTGTCGGCCTGTCCGTCCCCGTCGCCCATGTCGCCGAGGATAAGGTTGCCGATATTGAGCATGTAGTCATTGTCCGCGCCGCCCGGAATGTCGATTTCGACCGGACCGGTGTCCTCCCGGGCTCCGATGATGATATTGCCCTGTCCTGCGGCAAGCGAGGGCGCCGCGCCCTGGCCGATGACAACGTTATCAGCGCCGCCAGCGAGCGCTATGGCGGACTCAGCGCCAAGAACCGTGTTGTCTGCGCCTGCAACGACGAGCAGACCCGACCCGGTGCCGATGACGGTATTTTTCCCGCCGGTCACGCCTGCGCCGCCAATTTCCGGTGCGCCAAGACCAAGGTACAGGCTTCCGGGAGCATTCGTGTCGTCCGCCGCAAGAATCCACTGGTTGTCGACCTTCAGATAACCGGAAAGATCGATGGTTCCGCCTACTTCGAGCGGATCGTCGGGATTCGTGTCGTTGATGCCGACGCTTAAGTCGTCGCGGACGAAGATCGCGGAGGCGTCGTCGGAATTCGTCACGTTAAGCGCGGTCGTGGCGTTCGTGTTTCCGGCGCTTTTGACGAGAAGGCGGGTTCCGGCGGTTGACATGACTCCGATACCGGCGTCGCCTGCGCCCGACAGGTCGAAAAGCCCCGTGCCTGCGTTGGTGCTTAGCGTCATGGCGCCGGCGCCCGTTCCGGTGATGGTGGTGTTGCCCCACTGGATCTGTTTGCCGGTTCCCATCATCAGGGCTTCCGTCAGGCGTACGTCTCCGACGACGTCAAGGGCGACGCCCGGATTGGTGGTGTTTATCCCGACCATGCCGTTGTAATAGATGTCTGTTCCGACGTCCGTGCCGTCCTGCCACTTTCCGCCCGCGCCTCCGACGCCGCCGATGGCAATCCATTGGCCGCTAAGACACATCAGGAGGGCGGTTGGAGCACCTGCGTTATCCACGCCGAGCTGGCCGGGAACCGTACAGGCCGCAAGTTCGGTGCCAACGTTCGAGAGATCCAGACCGTTGACGAAATCCGGTACTGCTGCGGCTGTAACGGCGCTTATATAATCCGCTTTCAGATAGGGGAATTCGTTGTAATCGGTAACGCCGGGGGCGACCGTGATCGCACCGCCAAAGCTGCCGCCTTGCTCGACATTGATATTTTTGTCGATGGTCGCTGTCGAGGGATCCGTTGTGCTGAGCCGCCACAGGCCGCCGGATGTCGCCGAAGCTTCGGCGTACGTGTACTGGAGAATAATATCGTCCGATCCGCTGGCCTTGACGACCAGCGCCTCGCTTCCATTGATCTTGCCGTTTCCGTCAGCATCTGCGGTTGCGAAGTCGACGCAACCTGTCTGGAACTGGCGGTCGGGACCGGCCGCGATGATGGCCATGACCGGATAGGTCCGGTGGGCTTCGTCCTCGTCTGAGGGAGGAACGGTCGCTGTCGGACCTTTACCGACGAGTCGTTTCTGGGAGCCGCCGCCGCAATTGCCGTCGTCGACAATTGTGCCGGCATCCCAGACGCAGTAGCCGTACCGGGTTCCCCAGGGGTCCGTCTGGCTTGCGCCGATTGAGGCAGGAAGCCAGCCGCCGCCCTCGGAACCGGTGACGGCGCCGGGGCCGACACTGCCACCGCCGTCGTCGTCCCATTCGACTGGCTCGACGAACCCGTCGCCGGGGATCGCGCTGGCGGTCACTGCTTCGCAGTCGCCGTTTTCTGCGCCCATCGTGGCCGTCAGCAGCGCAAGCTTGGAGGCGATTTGCATCTGCGTGTCGGCCATCGTGCGGCGGTTGACTTCGACCATGGTGGAGAGGGGGCCGCGCATCATACTGACCGTGGCTGCGCCAAGCACGCCGACGACGGCGACCGCGCCGAACAGCGTGAAGAATATGTTTCCGCGTTCCTGGTTTCTCATCCCAAATGCCCCCAAGCTTTCGGTTCCAGCACCGGAAAATGACCGTGCCGTTCGTCCTCTGTGTGGGAATATAGCGGGAAAACCTTAAGAACCGGTTCAATCTGCGCAAACGCGCAGGCGCGTGGAAGAGATCATAGTGTGCCTATGACATGCGCCTTTCGGATATGGATATCGGGCCCCAAACCGAGTTCGTCAGATATTTTCCCACAATGTATATTATTGAGGAAAATTGTTTATAAATCCTTATCGCAAGGAAACCGTTTTTTCTTTCGAGGAGAAAGTTTTACCCAGATTTTCTCATGAAATTACATAACGAGCGCGGCGTGATTTCACGTAATTGCAATTTTGTTAAAATTTTATCCAATTTTTATATTTCCATCCGAGCCGCTCATTACTGCGGGTGCAGGACTTCACCCTAAATTCACAAACGAAGTGCAACACTGTAGAAAGGTGTTGCGATGGGACAGAGCTATGTACAAATCACCGACGATGAGCGGTGTTTGATCGACCGGC